>NZ_JBPQTL010000012.1:0-92570 GCF_051386295.1 Micromonospora sp. URMC 105
CACCCCACCCCGCCCAGCGCCGGCTCGGTCCTGCCTGCCCCGGTGATCAAGAGGTTTGCGTCGGGAAACCGGCCCGCCGAGACGCAAACTTCTTGATCACCGGGCGGGCCGGCGGGAGGGGCCGGCGGGAGCGCGGGAGGGGTCAGGCGCGGAGGCGGCGGACCAGTTTGCGGAGGCCGGCCTGCCAGCCGTCCGGGTCCTCCGCGCGGCGCAGGGCGTAGCCGGCGACCTCCGGGTGCGGCAGGATCAGGAAGCGCTCCTCGGCCAGCCCGGCGATGGCCGCGTCGGCGACCTGGTCGGGGGTGAGCACCGCGCCGGAGGCGGCGATCACCCGCGCGCCGAGATGGCCGGCGGCCAGCCCGTCGGCGAGCATCGGCGTGTCCACCCCCTGCGGGCAGAGCGCGCTCACCCGCACGCCCTGGTCGCGGTAGGTGATCGCCAGCCACTCGGCGAACCCGACCGCCGCGTGCTTGGTGGCGGTGTACGGGGCGTCGCCCACCGCGGTCAGCACCCCGGCCGCCGAGCAGGTGTGCAGCAGGTAGCCCTCGCCCCGGGCCAGCATCGCCGGCAGCACCGCCCGCGCGGCGTACACGTGGGACAGCACGTTCACCCGCCACGAGCGGTCCCAGGCCGCGTCGTCCGCCTCGACGCCACCGCCGGTGGCCACGCCGGCGTTGGCGCAGAACAGGTCGATCCGGCCGTACCGTCGCTCGGTGTCGGCGACCAGCTCGCGGACCTGGTCCTCGTCGGTGACGTCCACGGCGACCGCGCGGGCCACCGGGCCGATGCCGTCGGCCACCGCGGCGGTGGCGGCGGCGTCCAGGTCGGCCAGCACGACGGCCGCCGCACCCTCGGCGGCGAACCGGCGGGCCAGGGCGGACCCGATGCCGCCCGCCGCTCCGGTGATCACGGCCACCCGATCGGTCAGGTTCATGCCCGCTCCTCCCCCGCCGGTCCCAGCCGGGCGATCAGGTCGCCCAGCGCGGCGGCGCCCCCGGACGTCAGCTCCGGGGTGGGCAGCAGCGCGAGCACCGGCACGTCCACCCCCGCCTCGGCGTAGCGGCGCACCTGGCTGCTGCACTGCTCGGGCGAGCCGTGCAGCACCAGCGCGTCGACCACCTCGTCGGGCACGGCCGCGCCGGCACCGCGCCGGTCCCCGGCGGCCCAGGCCGCCCACATCGGGCCGAGCGCGCTCTCCCGGCCCAGCCAGCGGTGGAACTCGGCGTACGCCGGCACGGTCAGGTAGCTGGTGATCAGCCGCCGGCCGAGGGTGCGGGCGTAGCCGGCGTCCTCGGTGGGGCAGACGAAGATCCGGGCGACCACCTCGAAGCCGGGGCCGCGCCCGCCCAGCTCGGCGAGGGCCTTCGGCACGTCGTCGGCGGCGAGCCAGTTGAGGATCACCCCGTCGGCCTCGGCGGCGGCGAGCCGGAGCATTCCGGGGCGCAGCGCGGCCAGCAGCACCGACGGCGGCACCGCCGGTGGGCGTTCCAGGCTGAACCGGCGGACGGCGAAGGTGTCGAACGCGCCGTCGACGGTCTCCCCGCGCAGCGCCGCCTGGAGGAAGCGCAGCACGTCCCGGGTACGCCGGAAGGGCTCGGTGAACGGGACCCCGTTCCAGTCGTTGACCAGCACCGGCGAGGAGGCGCCGATGCCCAGCGCGAAGCGGCCCGGGGCGGCGTCGGCGAGCGCGGCGGCGCTCATCGCCAGCAGCCCCGGCCCCCGGGTGAAGACCGGGGCGATCGCGGTGCCGAGCCGCAGCCGCGGCTGCCAGGCGGCGGCGAGTGCGAGCGGGGTGAACGCGTCGGCGCCGTTGACCTCCGACGACCAGACGTCGGTGAACCCGGCGCGGTCGAGCGCCGCGTAGACCGCGGCGTGGTCGGCGAGCGGGATGCCGCCCAACGGCACCGTCATGCCCCATCGGTTCGTCATCCGGTCGATCGTGCCCGCTCCCCGGCACGGGGACAAGGGCGGGATTCACGCGCGTCGCGCTCCCAACGCCCGCCGGGGTGAGCGGGGGTGTCCGCACGAGGCTCCGGTCGGCCGGCCCGGTCGGTGGCGTCCGCCACTGCAAGTCCCGGCCGCGCGCCCGCCGCCCGTTCCGGGGACTCCCGGGTGCCCGACGGCGACGCTAACCTTCAGCGGTGACCTTCTCCCTCGTCGCCCGCTCCGCCGACGGCCGCCTGCACGGCGTCGCCGTGGCCAGCAGGTTCCTCGCCGCCGGGGCCCTGGTGCCGGGGGCCGAGGCCGAGGTGGGCGCGGTGGCCAGCCAGGCCCACGCCAACCTCTCCTACCGGCCGAACGGGCTGGCGCTGCTGCGCGCGGGCGTCCCCGCCGCCGACGTGATCGCCCAGCTGGTCGCCGCCGACGACGGCCGGGACGACCGGCAGCTCGGTGTGGTGGGCGTCACAGGCCCCGGCGCGACCTGGACGGGCCCGCGGTGCGGCGGCTGGGCCGGTGGCCTGGCCGGTGACGGCTGGGCGGCGCAGGGCAACATCCTGACCGGCCCGCAGGTCGTCGAGGCGGTGCGCGACGGCTGGCTGGCCGGGGAATCGCTGCCCTTCCCGCAGCGCCTGCTCGCTGCCCTGCGCGCCGGCGAGCAGGCCGGGGGCGACCGGCGCGGTCGCCAGAGCGCGGCCCTCCTGGTGGTCCAGCGCGGCGGTGGGTATGCGGGCACCGGTGACAACCTGGTCGACCTGCGAGTCGACGACCACCCCGACCCGATCACCGAGCTGCACCGGCTGCTCGACATCCACACCATGCTCTTCGGCAAGCCCGACCCGGCCACCCTGCTGGAGCTGACCGGCCCGCTCGCCGACGAGGTGGCCGCTCTGCTGGCCGCCGCGGGCCACCCGGCCGGCGGCGCCGGGCTGCCGGCCGCCGTCCTCCCGGCGGGTGCCGCGGCGCCCGCGACGGTCGCCGGGCCCGCGCTGGAGGAGGCGCTCGCCTCCTGGGCCGGCTGGGAGAACCTGGAGGAACGGCTGGTGCCAGGGCACATCGACCCGATCGTCCTGACGCACCTGCGCCGCACGGCCGCCGCGATCCCCGCACCCCGCGCCGGCGACTGACGGTCTACGGCGACCGCCCGCTGCCACGGCGGGCCCCGAGCCTGCCGCGAGCAGCCGGCGAAGGAGAGCCGGCGGAAGTCCGCCGCCGCGATCGCGGCCCGCTCGGCCGCGCTGAGCGGCAGCCGCCCGGTGGTCTTACGGATCACCGTGAGCGGGTCCCAGCCCAGCTCCGCCGGGACGGCCCGGCCGCCGGTCAGCAGGTCGGCGATCACCCGGGCGGCGGCCGGGGTCAGCCATGGCGGCCGGTCCAGCGCCTGCGCCAGGTCGAGGCCGTGCACGCCGACCTCCACCACCCGGGTGACCAGGAAGTCCGCCAGGGTCATCGCGTCACCGTGGCGGGTGCGGACGATCCGGCCGGTGGGCTGAGCCGCCACCGCGGAGTCGGTACCGCGCCAGGCAGCGGTGAAGGCCGCCGCCGTCGCCGCCACGTCGGCCGGTCGGCGGGCCGCCCGGCGGGCGCTGTCGACCCGCGCGGCGTCGACCTCCGGGGTGAACTTCGCCGCGCCGAAGTAGCCGGCGGCGTCCACCTCCGCCCGGGGCGGGGCCGGCTCGGCCAGCATGCCGGCCAGCCGGCCGGCGCCGGTGCTGACGTGGGCGACGAGGTCGCGTACCGCCCAGGACGGGCAGGGGGTCGGGCGGTCCAGGTCCGCCTCGTCCAGGGTGCGCAGGACCCCGTCGAGCCGGGCGCACTCGTCCCGGAACGCCGTCCGTACCGTCTCCACCGGGCAGCTCCTCCCCGCCGTCGTCGCGTCCGTACCCTGCCACGCCGGTTTCGGCCCGCCGGGTGCGGGTACGCGCCGGGCCGACGAGAGGGGGCGGGCGACAGATGGCCGGCATCATGCTGCGCAGCACCGCGTTCAACGACCACGACCAGTTGCCGGGGCGGTTCTCGCGCGACGGCGGGAACGCGTCACCACCGTTGCAGTGGTCCGACGTGCCGGAGTCGGCGACCGAGCTGGTGCTGCTGGTCGAGGACCCGGACGCCGGACGGAGCCCGTTCCTGCACTGGCTGGTCACCGGGATCTCCCCCACCTCGGGCGGGGTCGACGAGGGCACGGTGCCCGAAGGCGGCCAGGAGTGGCCCAACGACTTCGGCACCACGGGGTGGGGCGGGCCGCACCCGCCGCAGGGCGACGAGGCGCACCGCTACTTCTTCCGGCTGTACGCCCTCGACCGTCCCCTCGACCTGGCCGACGCCCCGCAGGCCGCGGACGTGCACGCCGCGGTGGCCGGCCGGGAACTGGCCAGCGGCACCATGGTCGGGACGTACCGGCGCTGATCAGCCCTTGTAGCGGGGCACCAGGCGGTGCACCGGCAGCAGCACCAGCGCGGCCACCACGCTCATCGTGCCGGCGATGCCGGCGGCACTGCCCGCGTACCCGATGAAGAGCGGACGGCGGCCCAGCTCGTCGACCGGCACCTGCTGCTGGTCGAGCAGCCAGGACAGGGCCAGCCCGCTGGCGACGACGGCCGCCAGGCCGCCCAGGCCGAGCACGGCGGCGGCGACCCGGTGCGCGTCCTCGGTGGCGACCTGCGCCTGCTCCCGCTGGAAGACCAGCAGGAGCAGCCCGGCCAGCGCCGCCCAGACCCCGACCACCAGAAACGCCGCCACCGCGTCGCTGGGCCGGTGCCACCCGGCGGAGAGGGTGGCCACGCCGGCGCTGGCCGCGTACGCGACGCCGAGGAAGGCCCCGAGCGGGCGCACCTTCGGCGGCAGCACCAGGACCAGTGCCAACGCCACCGACGCGGCGATGGTGGTGTGCCCGCTGGGCAGGCTGTTGCCGACCGCGTCGCGTTCGGGGTCGATGCCCAGCGCCGGGCGGTCGAGGACGTACTTGAGCAGTTGCGTGGTGACGTTGGCCCCGGCGATCAGCAGGGTGGCCGCGACGGCGAGCCCCTTGCGCCCACGGATCAGCGCGATGAAGCCGATCACGGCCGTGGCGGCGAGCAGCGACACCACCGACATCGCGTTGAGGATCCGGTCGACCGGCCCGTCGATGCGCTCCTGGCCGATCCGGTTGCCGGTCAGCGCCACGGTGTCGAGCCACTGGCCCGTCCCGGTGTGCACGGCGAAGCGCCACACCACGACCAGAGCGGCCGCCTGGGCCAGCGCCAGTACGACCAACCAGACCGCGGTCCAACCCCTTGCCGTCGCTCGCACCCGCACACCGTAACGGCACACCCGGGAGGTTGCGCGGCGGGCCACCGGTGCGCCCCGGTTAGGTTGGGGCCGGGAGGACGGGAGGTGACGGTGGGCGGTACGGCGGAACGGGAGCCGGCGGTCGCGGAGCGGCCGGAGTCGCTGGCGGACCTGCTGGGCGGGCGGCGCGGCGCGGTGGACGCGACGCTGCCCCCGGTGGCGTTCACCCTCGGCTGGCTGCTGACCGGGCGGTCCATCGCCGGCGGGGTGGCGGCGGCCGTGCTGGTGGGCACGGCGGTGGCCGGGTGGCGGCTGCGCCGGGGCGACCGGCCGAGGTCGGTGCTGGTCGGGCTGCTCGCCGTCTGCGTCGCCGCGCTGATCGCGCTCTACACCGGGCGGGCGGCCGACTTCTTCCTGGTGCAGCTCTTCTCCAACGCCGCCAGCGCGCTGGTCTGGGTGGTCAGCATCGTGGTGCGCCGGCCGCTGCTCGGGGTGCTGGTCGGGGTGGCGTTGCGGCAGCGGGGCCGGTGGCGGCGGGACCGGGCGCTGCTGCGGGCGTACGCGCGGGGCAGCTGGGTCTGGGCGGCGACGTACGCGCTGCGGGTGGCGGTGTTCCTGCCGCTCTACCTCGGTGGTCAGGTGGTCGCGCTGACGGTGGCCCGGGCGGCGCTGACCTGGCCGCTGGTGGCGGCGGCGCTGACGGTGAGCTGGGTGGTGATCCGGCGGTCGCTGCCGGCCGGCCATCCGGGGCTGCGGCACCCGGTGACCCCGGACGGGCGCTGACCCGGGAAAAAATTAAGGGAGAGGCCGCCACGGGGGGAGCGGCCTCTCCGAGAAACACGGTACTCCGTCGCGCGGCGTCGTGTGATCCCACGACGCCCTCTTTTTTCGCGGTTTTTCCACGGCGGGACGGGAAGCGGACGGTGGGGTGGGTCTGCGATCCGCTGCGTCGACCGGATGCTCGACCCACCCCCGGCCCGACCGTGGGCGTCGGGCCGCCCGCCGACCGGGCGGTCCGCTCCCCCGGGCCCGGTCGGGCCCCGGGCGGGTGGCGCCGCGCCACCCGCCCGGAAGGGTCAGCTCACCCGTTCGGGAACAGGTTGCCGTAGTCGGCGTACGCCATGGCGACGTCGGCCTGGGCCCAGAACCGGTGGTAGTTGAACGCGGGCTCGGCGCCACCGTTGAGGTAGGCCTGCACCTTGGGCCAGTCGGGGTCGTTCTTGTAGAACGACCGGATGTCCAGGAAGCTCTTGCCGGCGGCGATGGTGTCGCCGTTGGGCATCTTGCCGGTCCAGCCCGGCGGCACGTAGAGACCCTGTCCGTCGGCGGCGTTGTAGACGTCGTCGAAGCGCCGGTAGTCGCCGCGCTTCTCGGTGGTGGAGACGCCCTTGGCGTCGCTGGCCGCGTGCAGGGCGTCCAGCAGCCCCTTGGCGGTGTTCTTGGCCGACACGTTGCCCGACTTGGCCGCGTACGCGATCAGGGTCCGGGCGTAGGCGGCGGCGACGCCGACGTCCTGGCCCTTCACCGTGACCTCGACGTGCAGGTTGGTGTTCGGCTGCGGGGCGGCCGGGTTCCAGGTGTTCGGCTGGCCGGTCCACTTCATGTCCGACGGGATCGACCAGCTGGTGCCCAGCATGGTGTTGGCGACGGCCCACGGTACCCACTTGTCCAGCAGCGCCTTGGCCTTGGCGTTGCCGGTCTGCAGGTACAGCTCGGCGATCCGCTGCATGGACCAGGCCTGCATGCCGAACCACTGGTTCGACGGCGGGTCGTTGTAGACCGGGTCGACGTCGTAGAACATGCCGTAGAAGGTGGCGGTGCCGGCCGGCGGCTGGGCGTAGCTGCCGTCCCAGCTGTTGGTGGCGCCACCGGCGATGCCGCCCTCGGCGGACTGCAGCCAGGTGTAGAACTCCAGCTGCCGGTCGAGGCTCTTCTGCCAGTCGGTGACGGCCGTCGGCGACTTCGGCTTGAGCTCGGCCACGTTGGTCAGTGCCCAGGCCGCAAACGGGTTCTGGTAGCCGAAGTGGTTGTGGCTGGAGCCGATCCGCCAGGACCAGTTCTGGTTCGGCTCGTACGCGCCGCCCCAGGCATAGTACCAGGACATCAGGTAGTGCGCGGAGTCCTTGCCGGTGCCGGCCGGGCAGGTGGTGGCCCCGACGCAGTTGCCGATCTTCTTGAAGTACTTGTCGAACATCGCGTAGCGCAGGTAATCGCCCATCTTGGCGGCCTTGGCCACGGTGGCCGCCACGTCGGCCTCCTTGCCCTGCGCCTTGGCCCAGGTCAGCGCCCAGTACGCGGCCTGCACGGCGCGCGCGTCGGCGTCCGGGGCGTTGGTGTACTTCCACTGCTTGGCGGGGGCGTTGCCCTCTTTGATGAACAGGTCCAGGTAGCCGTACTGGCCGCCGTGCTTGAAGGTGTCGCAGGACGGCTGCGGCACGGTCTCCCAGACCGACTCCTGGGTGCCCCGCTGGAAGGTGTTGATGTACGCCGGCCGCGTGGTGCCGTCACCGCAGCGGCCGAAGCCGTAGGTGTTGTCGACATCCAGCAGCCAGTGCATGCCGTAGATGTCGCCGGTGCCATAGGTGCTCTGCAGTTCGCCGCGCAGCGGGTCCTGGCCGACCGGCACGGAGGGCTGCAGCTGCGACGGGTACTGGCTGGGCAGGTTGTGCTCGGCCGCGTACTGCGGCGTTCCCGCGGCGCCGGCCGTGGGCTGGTCGGAATGATTCGGAATTATATATTTCTCCATGACGGTCCAGGCGTTGTTGAACGGGGCCCAGTTCTGGGTGACCCGGCCGTACTGCGCCTCCAGCCAGAGCCAGAAGCTGAACGCCTCCGAGGTGGTCTCGTGGCCGTGGTCGGGCGCCTCGACGATCAGCGTCTCGACCGAGTGGTACGGCACGCCTTCCGGGCTGAAGTATCCGGAGTTCTTGATCTTGCCGTACTGGTCGAGGAACCGCTTGATGTAGGCGTTGTCCCCGCCCGGGGTGTCGTTGTCGATCTCGGTGACGGTGACGGCCAGCGGCGCGAAGCCGGCGGCCGAGGCGGTGACGGTGGCGGTGCCGCCCAGGGTGTCCGCGTCCTCGGCCGCGGCGACGGTGGCCGTCACGCCGGTGTTCCAGTTGGCCGGCGTGAGCGTCACGGTCGCCGGGGTCACGGTGACGTCGGCGTCGCCGGTGCGGGTGAGGGTCACCGGCACGTTGGCGGTGGGCGCGGCGCTGAGCTTCAGGTTGACCGTGCCGGTGCCGCCCTCGGTCACGCTGACCGCCGACGGGGTGGCCACCAGCACCGGACCGGAGGCCGGGTTGACGGTGAACGCCTTCTCCGCCACCCCGATGCCGTTGGCGTTGTCGTACGCCTTGGCCTGCACGGTGTAGCTGCCGGCCGGCAGGTCCTCGAGGGTGTAGCCGTACGGGGCGGTGGTGTCGGTGTTGACGAGCAGGCCGTTGCGGTAGAACTCGACCTTGGCGATCGTCCCGTCCGGGTCGGCGGCGGTGGCGGTCAGCGGCACGTCGGCCGGCGCCTCGAAGGGGCCGGTCGGCAGCCCCAGCGACACCGTCGGCGGCTGGTTGGCCGGGGTGCCGTTGCAGGCGACCCCGTTCAGGGTGAAGGCGGTGGGCTTCGGGTTGGTGCCGGAGTGGGCGCCGTTGAACCCGATGGTGGTCGAGGCGCCGGTGCCGAGGCTGCCGTTCCACGACTCGTTGGTCGCGGTGACCTCGCTGCCGGTCTGGCTCCACTTGGCCGACCAGCCCTGGGTGACGCGCTGGGAGCTGTCGGGGAAGGAGAACTTGAGGCTCCAGCCGTTGAGGGCGTCGCCCAGGTTCTTGACGGTGACGTTGGCGGTGAAGCCGGTGTTCCAGTCGTTGGTCGCGTAGACCACGTCGCAGGCGAGGGCGGCCTGCGCGGCACCGGCCGGCAGGGTCACCCCGCCGATGGCCAGCGCGGTGGCGGCGAGCATCGCCGTCCGGCGGCGTCTTGCCCAGAGTCTCATGTGCGCGGTGTCTCCTCGAAGGAGGGCCGGGGCCGCAGGGGTCACCGGCGAGGCGCCTCCACGCGAGCAGGGACCGCGGGGGGACGGAGGCGCCCGGGAAGGTGGTCGGTGCGGAACTGGGCCGGCCTGCCGCCGTGGCGGCACCGGCGCGGTTCCTCGGGTGCCGTCCGGAGATCCGGATGCCCTCGGCGACCCACGCTCACGCGAGCTGGCTCCGCTGCGTCGATTCGACAGTCTGCCATGGAAGCGCTCCCACGACAACGCCCCGGCGGCGAGACCTGTCCATGTTTCGATCTCGTGTAGGGGCTTTCACAAACTCGTGACGGGCGTTACAGTCGCTGCATCGCCGATGGGAGCGCTTCCATCGACGGAGATGCAAATGTTTCGTCGACCGTGGTCGCTTGGCCGCGGTGCGCAGCCCACGGGCTGACGACGGGCCAGCCCGGACGCCGTCGCCAGCCGACACCCGCCAGTGACGGAGGGAGGTGGAACCAGAGCCACTCGCGTGGCCCGGCTCCCGCGCGACACGCACGGCGAACGCCAACTCGACTCGTGCGTGTGTGCACCAGAGGTGGGGACGGGGGTTGCCCTCCCCCGTCCCCACACTAAACCCCGGCAGTCGACGGGAAAAGAGGCCGACGGGACGGCGCGTACGCCGCCCGGCCGGCCTCGCTCGCTATCTGCGCCTGCCCGGCGCGCCGCGGAGGTCCGACGGCGCGCGTCACATCTCACTTCCCCCATCCCGGCCGCCTCCGCGCGGCCCTCTAGGCTGGCGGCCCGCTCCCGAGGCGGCCGGAAGCCCGCATGCCGGTGCTGGGAGCGCTCCCGGCCGTCGGGGTGGCCCGCACCCTGAGGAGAAATGCCCATGTCGACACTGACCCGACGGCCACTGCCGCACCGCGCCGCGCTCTCCACCACCGCCGGGACCGGGCTCACCCCGGCGGGGGCGACCGTGGCCGGCGCGAGCGCCGCCGTGACGGCCGGCACCGGCACCCCGCCGAGCGGGGACCCGGCCGCCACCCCCGGCGCGGGCAGCCTGCGCTTCCCGCGCGACTTCGGCTGGGGCGCGGCCACCTCGGCGTACCAGATCGAGGGCGCCGCGAAGGAGGACGGGCGGGGCGAGTCGATCTGGGACACCTTCAGCCGTACGCCGGGGCGCACCCGCAACGGCGACACCGGTGACGTGGCCGCGGACCACTACCACCGGTGGGCCGACGACCTGGACCTGATGCGCGACCTCGGCCTGCGCAGCTACCGGTTCTCGATCTCCTGGCCCCGCATCCAGGCCGACGGCACCGGCCGGCCCAACCAGCGCGGCCTCGACTTCTACCGGCGCCTCGTCGACGGCCTGCACGAGCGCGGCATCGCCCCCATGGTCACCCTCTTCCACTGGGACCTGCCCCAGTCGCTGCAGGACGCCGGCGGCTGGGAGAACCGGGACACCGCGTACCGCTTCGCCGACTACGCCGACGCGGTGTTCCGGGGACTCGGTGACCAGGTGCCGGTCTGGCTGACCGTCAACGAGCCGAAGACCGTGGTGCAGAACGGCTACCTCGGCGGGCACCACGCCCCCGGCCGGCAGGATCCGGAGGCCGCGTACCTGGTCGCCCACCACCTGCAGCTCGCGCACGGCCTGGCGGTACGCGCCCTGCGCGCCACCGGCTCCGCCGCCCGGATCGGGCCGGCGTTCAACCTGCACCCGTGCTACCCGGCCGACGACACCCCGGCCGCCGCGGCGGCCACCCGGCTCTACGACGGGTACGAGAACCGGCTCTACCTGGACTCCGTGCTCACCGGCGCGTACCCGGCCGACGTGCTGGCCGACCTGGGCGAGGGCAGCCGGATGGTGCGGGGCATCGCCGACGGCGACCTGGAGATCATCTCCAGCCCGGTCGACCTGCTGGCCGTGCAGTACTACACGCCGATCTACGTCACCGCCGACGGCGGCACCGTGCAGCGCTGGGCCACCTCCGAGGCGGAGTGGCAGCAGATTCACCCCGACGGGATGTACGACATCCTGACCCGGGTCACCCGCGACTACGGCCCTGTCCCGATCACCGTCACCGAGAACGGCCTGCCCTGCCCGGACGTCCTGGGCGCCGACGGCACGATCGACGACGCCGGCCGGATCGCCTTCCTGCGGGACCACTTCGCCGCCGCGCACCGCGCGATCGCCGACGGCGTGCCGCTGGAGAGCTACCACGTCTGGTCGCTGCTGGACAACTTCGAGTGGGCCGAGGGCTACGACCAGCGCTGGGGACTGGTCTACGTGGACTACGCCACCCAGCGCCGCATCCCCAAGCGCAGTGCCCACTGGTACCGGCAGGTGATCAGCGACAACGGCCTCTGAGCCACCCGCCGACGGAAGCCGGTACGCCGGACCGCGTGGGGGCGGTCCGGCGGGTCGGCCCGGCCGGGCGCACCCCGCCCGGCCGCGCGGGGCCGGCCCGGACCCGCCGGTGCGGGCCGGGCGGCCGTCGTCAGCGCGGCAGCGCCTGCTGCAACTCGGCGCGCAGCGCCGGGGTGAGCATCTCACCGGCCTGCTTGGCCAACCGGGCCATCTCGTAGCCCACCACGCCGATGTCGGCGTCCGACCCGGCGAGCGTGGCCAGGATCGAGCCGTCGCGGATCTGCATCACCAGGAAGTAGCCGCGCCCCATCTCGACCACGGTCTGCTTGACCACGTCACCGTCGAACATCTGCGCGGCCCCCGCGGTGATGCTCATCAGCCCGGACGTCACCGCCGCGAGCTTGTCGGCGTGGTCCCGGGGCAGGTGCTCCGAGATCGCCACCAGCAGGCCGTCGGAGGAGACCACCACCGCGTGGGCCACCCCCGGCACCCGTTCCGCGAAAGCATTGACCAGCCAGCTCAGGTCCCGCGCCTCCTGGCTCAACGTCGTCACTGTCGTCCCCCTTCGCTGTGCCCACCCGCCGGCGGCAAGATTATCTCCCGGGTCTCCTCGGCCTCCGCCCGGCGGACCCCGCTGTACAGCCGCGACAGCATGCCGCCGACCGCCTCCGGGTCCGGGTCCTCCCGCGCCACGGGCGCATTCGGACGGGCCTGCTCGGTGACGGCGGAGAGCTGGGCCATCGGCACCCGCACCGGCAGGCCCCGGTCGTTGGTCCCTGCGATGACCGGCGTCGCGGGCGGCGCGGGCGTCACGTCACCGGCCGGCACGGGCGCGGGGGACGCCGGGCCCTGGCGGGACCACCAGCCGGCCCCGTCCGCCGGGGCGCCCGCGGCCGGCGCCAGCACGTCCTCGGCACGGACCGGCACCGGCCGACCCTGGGCCGGCACCGTCGGCGCCGGGGTGGGACGACGGCCGGCCACCGGCAGCTCCGCCGGCGCCGGACTCCTCGGCCCGCCGGCCCCGGTCGCGCCGGCGACCGCAGTGGTCAGCATCCGCGGGGGGACCGGCGCGTCCAGCTCCGCCGACGGCGCGGCGGCCAGCAGCGCGCCGGGCAGCTCGATCCGGGCGACCAAGCCCTGCGCGCCGCCGCTGAGGCGTACCCGCACGCCGTGCCGGGCCGCGAGGTGGCTGACCACGAACAGGCCCATCCGCTCCGAGGCGGCCACGTCGGCGGCCGGCGGGGAGGCCAGCACGGTGTTCGCCTGCGCCAGTGCGGCCGGGCTCATGCCGAGCCCCTGGTCGACGATCTCCACCACCGCGCCGCCGCCCTCGGCCCGGCCACTCACCCGGACCATGGTGTCCGGCCGGGAGAAGGCGGTGGCGTTCTCCAGCAGCTCGGCCAGCAGGTGCACCAGCTCGCCGACGGCGTGCCCGACCACGTGCAGGTCGGCCACCGACTCCCGGCGGACCCGCTGGTACTGCTCGATCTCGGCGCTGGCGGCCAGCAGCACCGCGGGAAGACCGACCGGCCGGTTCCACCGCCGGGTGGACTCCGTACCGGCCAGCACCAGCAGGCTCTCGTCGTTACGCCGCATCCGGGCGGCCAGATGGTCCAGCTTGAACAGATTCTCCAGCTGGTCCGGATCGGCCTCCTCCCGCTCCAGGTCGTCGAGCAGCTCCAGCTGCCGCTCCACCAGCACCTGGCTGCGGCGGGCCAGGTTGACGAACATCGCGTTGACCGTGCGCCGCGTCTCCGCCTGCTCCACCGCGACGCTGACCGCACTGCGGTGCACCGCGACGAACGCCTCGGCCAGCTCGCCGATCTCGTCGAGGGAACGGACCACCGGGGGCGGCACGTCGATCGCGGGTACGCCGCCCTGCACCGAGCGGAGCCGGTCCAGCGCGTCCGGCAACTCGACCTGCGCGATCCGCAGGGCCTGGCCGCGCAGGCGTTGCATCGAGTTGGCGATGGACCGGCCGATCAGCAGCGCGAGCAGCACGGCGAGCCCGAGCACCACCACGATGCCGCCGACCACCAGCAGGGTGGTGCGCAGCCGGTCCCCACTGACCCGGTCGGCCCGGCTCACCGCGTCGTCCAGCACCTGCACCTCCAGCCGGCGCAGCAGCTCGTGCCGCTGCTCGCTGGCGGCCCACCACTGTGGCGCGGGCAGCACCTCCGCGCGGGCGCCACCGGTGGGCAGGCTCCTCTCCTCCAGCTTCATCGCGGCGACGAACGCCGGATCGACCGAGGTCCGGTCGTAGAGCCGGACCTGCTCGTTGGTGGCCGCGACGCGGAACGCCCCGAGCGCGGCCAGCTGCTGGGCCCGCAGGTCGGTGAGGGTCACCTGGTCGTCCAGGTCGTAGCGGCCGGCCCGGGCGGCCGCGTAGAGCTGCCCGCGGATCCGCGACGACAGCTCCTTGACCCGGGCCAGCTGCACGTAGCGCAGCACCGCGTCGGTCAGGGCGGGCTGCTGCTCCCCCGGCGAGGGTTCCGCCAGCAGATTGAGCAGCGCCTCGATGGCCCGGTGGTAGTTGCTCAGGATGGTGTCGCTGTTGAGCACCGCCGGGGGCACCGCCGCCCGGATGTAGACGACCTGGTCGTACGCCTCCAGCGCCTCGCCGTACGCCACCCGCCAGGACGCGTCGGCGTCGGCCAGCGGCTGCGCCGCCTCGCGCAGCTCGGCGACGGCCCGGTCGGTGGCCGCCTGCAACGGCCGCAGCGCGGTGACCGCCGCTTCCCGGTCGGCCTCTCCCCCGGCCCGGCGCAGCTCGGCCAGCTCCCCCGCCGATCGGTCCCGCTCCTGCTGGAGCCGGTCGACCACGCCGGTGATCTGCCGGCCTATGCCGACCTGCCGGGCGAAGTCGCTCAGCGCGGTGGTCTGCCCGACCAGCGCCGCGGTCTGCACGCCGGCCAGCACCAGGAAGGCCACCGACGGGATGACCAGCACGGTGGCGAGCTTGGTGCGCATCCGCCAGTCCCGCAGCCGGAACGGCGAGCGCCGCCGGTGGGGTGCGATCTGGACCTCCCCCCGGCTCCGACCCCGTTGTACGCCCCGCCCCGGGTCGGGACCTGCGCCCACACCTGCCTCCTCGGTCCCCGTCTCCCCCGCGTCGGGGAGCGGGCTCCATCCAACCAGGCCCGCGAGCTGTGTCAACGGGCCGTGGCGCAGCTGGGTCAGGAAGCGGCGCCGGAGCGCTCCGGAGCGCGTCCCTCGTCGAGCAGGTCGGCCCTCGCCAGCCGCTCCGCCTCGGGCACCCGGCCCAGCGCGACCAGCGCCGCGCCGATCGCCCCGATCTCCGGTTCCGCGCGGTGCCGTACCGGGCGGGGCGCCAGTGCCGAGGCGAACGCCGAGCGCCACCAGACTGAGGCCGCCATCGCTCCCCCACCGAGCACCACCTCGATCGGGACCTCGACGGTGGACTCCAGCACGGTCAGATCGTCGGCGACCATCCGGCACAAGCCGGCCATCAGTCCGGCCAGGACCTCCACCCCGGTGGTGGAGAAGCTGAGCCCGCGCAGGCCGCCCGCACCGGCCGGGGCGAGACCGGGTGGCCGGTCGCCGCCGAGGCGGGGGTCGGCCACCACCGGGCCACCGTCCGGCGGTACGCGGGCCAGCGCGGCCGCCAACTCGGCGCCCTCGGGCAGCCGCAGCTCCCGCTTGGCCCAGGTGTACAGGTTGCCGCCGCTGGAGTAGGCCGCACCGGTCACCACGTACTCGTGGTCCACCCGGTAGCGCCAGAGCTCCTCCGGCAGCGGCGGGAGCCGCTCGCCGGCCGGCAGGCGCTGCATCAGCCGGATCGCGGCGGAGGTGCCCACGGTCACCGCGGCGCGCCGCCCGTCCACGCAACCGGAACCCACGTTGGAGGCGGCCCCGTCGCCGATCGGGGCGGCCCAGGTCACCCCGGCCAGCTGCGGCCAGCGGCGGGCGTGCTCCGCGCGGAGGCTCCCCCGCCACCGCGTCGGCGCCAGCTCGGGCAGCTCGCCCGGGCGTGTCCCGGCCAGCTCGCAGGCCTCGGCGTCCCAGGTGAGCGCGCGCAGGTCGAGCAGTCCGGTGCCGGAGGCCATGGAGACCGACATCGGCGCGGTGTCGAGCAGCTCGCCCAGGACGTACTCGGCCAGGCCGGCGAAGCGGACGACCCGGCTGCCGCACTGCGCCCGCAGCCAGGGCAGCCGGACCGACCAGTAGGTGCGGTGCCACCACGCGCCGGTACGTTCGTGGTACGCCTGCGCATCGACCGGGCCCGCGGCGCCGGGGGCCGGCGCGGGGCGGGTGTCCAGCCAGGTGAGGATCGGCCCGAGCGGCGCACCCGCGGAGTCGAGCGGCACCACCGAGTGCCACTGCGCCGAGACCGCGACCAGGTGCACGTCGCGCAGGTGCCCGGCGGCGGCCAGCTCGTCCAGGCACTCGATCAGGCAGGCCAGGTAACGCCCGGCGTCGAGGGTGCCCGAGCCGCCTTCGCCGACGCTCAGGTGCACCTTGCGCCGCGCCAGTGCACCCGGCCGCGGATCCGCGTCGGCGTCGAGCACGAGCCCGCGTACCGAGGAGGTGCCGAGGTCGAGAGCGAGAATGTTCATCGCCGGTCACGGTACCCGTCGACCGGGCCGGTCACGCCGCGATCGCCGGCGGGCGCCCGACCGCGTACCCCGGACGGCTTCCGCGCCCGGCGGGCAGCCCGTAGGGTGGTCGCATGCTCGCGCACCTGTCCTGCTGGTGGCCCGCCGACCCGGCGGCCACCTTCCGCGCGTAGCTTTCCCACGCGGCCGCCCGACGAGGCGGCCGCCGGTTACTCCCCGGCTCCCGGGCCGCCCCGACGGGCGGCGCCGACTCCCCGGAGGAGACACCCGATGAACCGCCCGCACGACCTGCTCGCCGCCCTCGCGCCCGACGCCGACCCCGGCCCGTTCGCGCTCGTCCGCCGCGAGGGCGCCGCGCACCTCGACCTCTTCACGGGTACGGTCCGCACCGCCGAACGGCTCGCCGACCTGCCGCTGCCGGACGGGGCGCCCGGCCCGCGCACGCTGGCCCTGGTGCCGTACCGGCAGATCACCGAGCGCGGCTTCGACTGCGTCGACGACGGCACGCCGCTGGAGTACCTGGAGATAGCCGGGCACGCCCGGATCGCCCTGGCCGACGCGCTCGCCGCGCTCCCCGAGGCACCGGTGGTCACCACGGGCGCCGCCTTCGACGTCGCCGACGACGAGTACGCCGACACGGTGCAGCGGGTGCTGGCCGAGGAGATCGGCCGCGGTGAGGGCGCCAACTTCGTCATCCACCGCACCCTGACCGCGGCCGTGCAGGGCTCGCCGCTGCGGGCCGGGCTGGCGGCGCTGCGCCGGCTGCTCCTCGGCGAGCGGGGCGCGTACTGGACGTTCCTGGTGCACACCGGCAGCCGGATCCTGGTCGGGGCGAGCCCGGAGCGGCACGTCAGCGTCGACGACGGCCTGGTGATGATGAACCCGATCAGCGGCACCTTCCGGCACGCCGGCGCCGCCCCGGACCGGGACGCCCTGCTGCGCTTCCTGCGCGACCGCAAGGAGATCGAGGAGCTGTACATGGTCCTCGACGAGGAGCTGAAGATGATGGCCACGGTCGCCGAGCACGGCGGCCGGGTGGTCGGGCCGTACCTGAAGGAGATGGCGCACCTCGCGCACACCGAGTACCTGCTCGCCGGGCGCGGCTCGAAGGACGTACGGGAGGTGCTGCGCGAGACGATGTTCGCCCCGACGGTGACCGGCAGCCCGATGGAGAACGCCTGCCGGGTGATCGCCCGGCACGAGCGCACCGGGCGGCGCTACTACTCGGGGGTGCTGGCCCTGCTGGGCCGCGACGCCGAGGGCGGGCAGACGCTGGACGCGCCGATCCTGATCCGGACCGCGGAGATCTCCCCCGCCGGCGAGCTGCGGGTACCGGTCGGGGCGACCCTGGTACGGCACTCCACCGCCGCCGGCGAGGTCGCCGAGACGCACGCCAAGGCGGCCGGGGTGCTCGCGGCGCTGGGGCTGGGTCCGCAGGCCCCGACCGCCGACGCCGCCCGGGCGGTGCGAGACGACCAGCTCGGCTCGGCGCGCCGCGATCCGGCACCGTCGCTCGCCGACGACCCCGAGGTCCGCGCGGTCCTCTCCGCGCGGAACACCCCGCTGGCCCGGTTCTGGCTCGACCAGCGGACGCCCGGGTCGACCACGCTGCCCGGGCTGGCCGGACGGCGGGCGCTGATCGTGGACGGCGAGGACACCTTCACCGGGATGCTCGCCCACCAGCTCGGCGCGCTCGGTCTCGCCGTGGACGTCCGGCCATGGCAGCGGCCCGCCCCGCTCGACGAGTACGACCTCGTGGTGGTGGGGCCCGGGCCGGGCGACCCGCGCGCGGTCACCGAGCCGAAGATGGCGGCGCTGCGCGCGCTGCTGGCCGACCGGCTGGCCGCCGGGCTGCCGACGCTGGCGGTCTGCCTCGGCCACCAGCTGCTCGCCGGCCTGCTGGGGCTGCCCCTGCACCGGCGGGAGGCGCCCTACCAGGGGCTGCAGCAGGACGTGCCGGTCTTCGGCACGCCGCGGCGGGTCGGCTTCTACTCCAGCTTCACCGCCCTGGCCGACAGCGACCGGATCAGCACCGGGTACGGCCCGGTGGAGCTGTCCCGCGACCCCGCCGACCAGGCGGTGCACGCGGTGCGCGGCCGGAGCTTCGCCGGGGTGCAGTTCCACCCGGAGTCGGTGCTCAGCCGCGACGGCCTGGCGGTGCTCGCGGATCTGCTCGGGCACCTGCTGGCGCGTCCGGCGCTGACCGTGCATGGTCCGGCCGATCACGGGTAGGGGTGGCGACGACCGGTGGACCGGACGGGTCGAGAGCCCCCGCCCGGGCCACCGGTCACCCGCGGGTCACCCGGCGGCCAGACCGCGCTTGACGACGCCGCCCAGCCGCACCGCCCGCTTGACGGTCAGGGCGGTGGCGCCCAGCGCCACGTGGTCCGGGGCGATCTCCCCGTTGTTGCTGGTGTGCGAGGCGCCGTACGGGTTGCCCGCGACGAACTGGCTGGTGTCGGTGTAGCCGGGGGCCACCACCAGGCCACCCCAGTGGTAGAAGACCGTGAACAGGGACAACAGGGTGGACTCCTGCCCACCGTGCGAGGTCGCGGTGGAGGTGAAGGCGCTGTAGACCTTGTCGACCAGGGCCCCCTGCGCCCAGAGCGGGCCGGTGGTGTCGATGAACTGCTTGAGCTGCGCGGCGATCATGCCGTACCGGGTGGGCGAGCCGAAGATGACCACGTCCGCCCAGGCCAGGTCGTCGATCTGGGCTTCTGGAACGTCCTGGGTCTCCAGGTGGTGGGCCTGCCAGCCCGAGTTGGAGCGGATCGCCTCGGCCGGCGCCAGCTCGCGTACCTTGCGCAGGCGCACTTCGGCGCCGGCCTCGCCGGCGGCCTCGCAGGCCGCCTGCGCCATCTGGTAGGTGATTCCCGTCGCGCTGTAGTAGATCACCGCTACCTTGACCTGGCCGTCCATCGACACGTCCCTCCTTGGTTCGGATCAGCTCCCGCGACTACCCCTTGCAAAGCGGGTCAAACGGCAAGATCTCCGGATCGGGCGTACGAATCGGAGGCGTCCGCCCTGCTCGGCGGCGTTGTCCGGGGTCCGGTGGACTGCCTGCCGCCCTTGAGGGAAGGTGAGGTGAAAGACGATGGGCCCTCGTCGGCGCCGGGATGCGGAGGCGAACGCGGAGATGAGCGACTACGGTCACCGGCTGCTCTTCGGGTCGTTCACCACACCGGCGAGCACCGACCCGGCGGGCACCGTCGACCTCGCCGTCCTGGCCGAGCAGGTCGGCCTGGACCTGGTCACCTTCCAGGACCATCCGTACCAGCCGAAGCTCCTCGACACGTGGACGCTGCTGAGCTACGTCGCCGCGCGGACCGGCACGGTGGGCCTGTCGGCGAACGTGACCAACCTGCCGCTGCGCCCGCCGGCGGTCCTGGCGCGCAGCGTGGCGAGCCTCGACCTGCTCAGCGGTGGCCGGGTCCGGCTCGGTCTGGGCGCGGGGGCGTTCTGGGACGCGATCGAGGCCATGGGCGGCCGCCGGTTGACCCCCGCGCAGGGGGTGCAGGCCCTGGAGGAGGCCATCGACGTCATCCACCAGCTGTGGGACGTCCAGGCGCGCGGCGGCGTCCGCGTCGACGGCGAGTTCCACCGGGTGCACGGCGCCAAGCGGGGCCCGGCCCCCGCCCACCCGGTGCCGATCTGGCTGGGCGCCTACAAACCACGGATGCTCGCCCTCACCGGCCGCCGGGCCGACGGCTGGCTCCCGTCCCTGGCCTACCTGCAACCGGGTGACCTGACCGCGGGCAACCGGGTCATCGACGACGCCGCCGAGGAGGCCGGCCGGTCGCCCCGGGCCGTCCGTCGGCTGCTCAACATCTCCGGCCGGTTCGCGGCGGCCGGCCGGGGACCGCTGGACGGCCCGGCGGAGCAGTGGGCCGAGGAGCTGGCCCACCTCGCCCTCACCGACGGCGTCAGCGTGTTCATCCTCGGCACCGACGACCCCGACGACCTGCGCCGGTTCGCCGCCGAGGTAGCGCCGGCCGTCCGCGACCTGGTCGCCGCCGAACGCGGTCCGGGCGCCGACGCCGGGCGGTGACCGCCGCCGCGCCCGGCTCAAGATTTGCGCAAGTTCCCCCCGGACCGGTGCCCGCCGGGCCCGGCGAACGGGATCCTATTCGCACGGGCGTCGATGGTTTCCGGCACACCGCCGACCGCACGGCGACCTGGACGGGGGATCGCGCTCCGCCCGCCGGGCGGCGGGCGTAGCGCGATCAGGGCCCGTTTCCGCCGGGGGGCGCCGCCAGCGGGTCGGTGACCGGTGGCCGGTTCATTGGTCGAGCCGGTCGCGCAGGTCGTCGACCCGCTGCTGGAGGCGGTCCACGGCGCCCTCGTTGTTGACGAAGGTGCTGATCCCGGCGACGAGCGCCAGTCCGAGCAGTACCGCCAACGCGCTGAGCACCAGCCCGCCGATGGCCACCCCGCGCCCGGTCACGCCGGGCCGGCGGCTCATCTTCAGTCCGACGATCGCCAGGATCACCCCGATGATGCCGAGCAGCAGACCGATCCAGGCGAGGATGGCGGTCAGCACGCTGAAGAACGCCGCCACCCCGAACACCAGGGCGAAGGTGGCGGCCGCGCTGGTCTTGGCCCGGCCACCGCCGTTCCCCGCTCGTACGGGGGCGGCGCCGGCGCCGCGCGCCGGCTCACTGGAGGCGGTCATGTCATACCTCGCATTCGTCGCTATGGTCCCGGTCGGCGCATCCCCGTTGCCCGGGCGCTTATGCGTCCCTCGAGGCACAGGTTCTGCCGCTGCTGCTATCCACCGCCGGGTCGACGAATGTGCCCCCGGCGCGTCGGGTAGCCAGGTCCTGACCCACGAGAGGAAGGACGAACGATGCGACTCACCGAACAGCAGGTCAGCTCGCTGTACGGGCAGGACGTCCAGGACCGCTCGGGCGCGAAGATCGGCACCGTGGGCCAGATCTGGGCCGACCCCGCCGGCGAGCCCACCTGGGTCAGCGTCAAGACCGGTGTGATGGGCCACCACGAGTCCATGGCGCCGCTGGCCGGGGCCGGCCTGGCCGAGAACCGCCTCCAGGTGCCGTACGACAAGGCGACCGTGCGCAGCGCGCCGGCCGTAGAGTCGGGTGCCGAAACGCCGTTGGGGGCGGACCAGCTCGCCCAGCTGTACCGGCACTACCAGCTCCAGCAGACGGAGCAGCCGTCCGCGCGGCAGCCCGGTTCGCCGGAGCTGACCCGATCCGAGGAGCGGCTGCGGGTCGGCACGCAGAGCGAGCCGGCGGGCACCGCCCGGCTGAGCAAGCACGTGGTGACCGAGAACGTGCACACCACGGTCCCGGTCGAGCACGACGAGGCGCGGGTGGTGCACGAGCCCATCACCGCGGCCAACCGTGGCAACGCGCGGCCCGACATCCGCGACGACCAGCGTGAGGTCGAGCTGCGCGCCGAGCGGCCGGTGGTCAGCAAGGAGCAGGTGCCGGTCGAGCGGGTTCGCCTCGGCAAGGACGAGGTGGTCGAGGAGGAGCCGATCGACGCCCAGGTCCGCCGCGAGCGGGTCGACGTCGACCTGCCGGAGCCGGCGCGCCGCCGGCGCTGACCGCGACAGCCACGGTCGACGACCGTGGACGTCGGGCGGGTGGGCCACGGCCCGCCCGCCCGGCGGCAGCGGTGCCGCCGATGTCGGTGCCGCCGCCTAGGCTGGCCGTCGTTCCCCGGGGAAGGGCGGCGACGACGTGCGGTTGACCGGCGGCGAGGCGTTGGCGTTGCGGATGACCAACCTGCTGTTGCGGGAACACCCGCGCGGCCGGCCGCGGGACGTCGCGGGCGTGGTCGAGTGGTTCGGAGCGATGCAGGCCCAGGACGTGGCGAGCGGCATGTGGTCGTTGGGCAGCCGGCTGCCGGGCTGGACGGCGGCGGACGTGCGGGCGGCGCTGGAGCGCCGGGAGGCGTTGCGGACCTGGCCGATGCGGGGCACCGTCCACCTCGTACCCCCTGCTGACGCCCGCTGGATGTTGGCGGTGACCGGCGTGCGGGCATTGAGCGGGGCGGCGAGCCGCCGGGCCGCGCTCGGCCTCACCGAGGCCGAGGCCGACCGGGCGGCCGACGTGCTGGGCGCCGCACTGACCGGCGGCGGGCGACTCACCCGCGCCGAGTGCCTGACCACCCTGGCCGCCGCCGGCATCGACACCGCTGGGCAGCGCGGCTACCACCTGCTCTGGTACGCCAGCCAGCGCGGCGTCACCTGCATCGCCCCGCACGTCGGCACCGAGCAGACCTTTGCCCTGCTCGACGAGTGGGCGCCCGCGCCGCGCCGCCCCGAGCGCGACGAGGCGCTCGGCCTGCTGGCGCTGCGCTACTTCCGCTCCCACGGGCCGACCACCCGTCAGGACTTCGCCGGCTGGACGGGGCTGACCGTGGCCGACACGAAGCGCGGCATCGCGGTGGCCGGCGACGACCTCGCGACGGTGCAGGTCGACGGGGTGCCCGCGCTGCTCGACGCGGCCCTGCTGGACGCGCCCCGCACCCCGCGCGACGACGTGCTGGCGCTGCCCGGCTTCGACGAGTACCTGCTCGGCTTCAAGGACCGCGCACTGATGCTCGACCCGGCGCACCGGCAGGCCGTGGTCCCCGGCGGCAACGGCGTCTTCCAGTCCACCGTCGTGCGCGGCGGCCGGGTGGTCGGCACCTGGAAGCGCACCA
Organism: Micromonospora sp. URMC 105; assembly: GCF_051386295.1. Lineage (NCBI taxonomy): Bacteria > Bacillati > Actinomycetota > Actinomycetes > Micromonosporales > Micromonosporaceae > Micromonospora > Micromonospora sp. URMC 105. The sequence continues at coordinate 22,793 of NZ_JBPQTL010000012.1, forward strand.
TCGGCCGGGACCGGGTCACCGTCACCGTGCGGGAGCTGGTCCCGTTCGACGCCGCGCTGCGGGCGCGGGTCGAGACGGCGCTGGGCGGGTACGCCGACTTCCTCGGCCTGCCCCTGCATCACTCCTGGTGACGTCGGCTCCACTCGACGGCGGTCGTCACCGTCCGTCACCGGGCTGACGTCCGGCGACGGTCCGCACCCCCCGTCGGATCCCGGCAAAGCCTGCGAGCTGCCACAACGCGGAAGCCCTCCCCTCCCCACCCACCCCTGTCTCGCAGGCTTTGCTCTGCTGCCCTACCGGCGACAGGCACCGACGGTCACTGTCGCCGGTAGGGCAGCAGAGCAAAGCGCGGGACTGAGGTCCCGGCGTGGACGAGCGCCGTGACGGATCGTGACCTTTGCCGGTCGTCGCGGAGGGGTGGCCGCCTCCAAACCGGGTGATCACCGGGGACGGCACCCTGCCGGTGATACACAGACGCCAGGGGCCGGTGGGGTGATGACCCCACCGGCCCCTCGGCGACGAGGCGTCAGTCGGCCAGCGCGCCCGCGGCCCGGCCCTCGTGCAGGGTCAGGTTGCGCCCGCTGGACGGGTCGAACAGGTGGATCTTCTCCAGGTTGAACCAGACGCGGCGGGTCGTGCCCTCCCGCACCGGCGACTCGGCGGACAGGCGGGTGACCAGGCTGGCACCGGAGCCGGTGAAGTCGGCGGCGCCGGCGTCGGCGGCCAGCTCCTCCAACTCGGCGGCGCTGGCCCGCTCCCCCTCGACGGTGAAGTAGACGTACTTGTCCGACCCCATCGACTCGACGATGTCCACCGGCGCCTCGAACTCCATGCCCCGGCGACGGGTGTCGTCGTCCACCAGCTCCGCGTCCTCGAAGTGCTCGGGGCGGATGCCGAGGATCAGCTCGCGAGGCGCGTCGGCCCCCTCCAACTGCCGGCGGACCCGGTCCCCGATCGGAACGTCGCCGAGCGCGGTACGCAGCGTGCCGTCGGAGATCGCCGCGTGCAGGAAGTTCATCGACGGTGAGCCGATGAAGCCGGCGACGAAGAGGTTGCGAGGGTGGTCGTAGAGCTCCTGCGGCGGGCCGACCTGCTGCACCGCGCCGCCTCGCATGATGACCACGCGGTCCCCGAGGGTCATCGCCTCGGTCTGGTCGTGCGTGACGTAGACGGTGGTGGTGCCGAGCTGCTTCTGCAGCCGGGACACCACCGTTCGCATCTGCACCCGCAGCTTCGCGTCCAGGTTGGACAGCGGCTCGTCCATCAGGAAAGCCTTGGGCTGCCGGACGATGGCCCGGCCCATCGCCACCCGCTGGCGCTGGCCGCCGGAGAGGTTGGCCGGCTTGCGATCCAGCAGCGCGGTCAGCTCCAGGACCTTGGCCGCCTCGTCCACTTTCTGGTTGATGGTGTCCTTGTCCATCTTCGCCAGGCGCAGCGGGAAGGCCATGTTCTCCCGGACGGTCATGTTCGGGTAGAGCGCGTACGACTGGAACACCATCGCGATGTCCCGGTCCCGGGGCGCCTTGTCGTTCACCCGCTGCCCGGCGATGCGCAGCTCACCGGAGCTGATGTCCTCCAGCCCGGCGATCATGTTGAGGGTGGTGGACTTCCCGCAGCCGGAGGGGCCGACCAGGATGACGAACTCGCCGTCGGCGATCTCCAGATCGACGTCCTGCACCGCCACGGTCCCGTCCGGGAACCGCTTGCTCACCTTGTCCAGCACGATGTCAGCCACGACTACCACCTATCCCTTGACTGCGCCGGAGGTCAGTCCGGAGACGATGCGGCGCTGGAAGAAGAGCACGAACAGGATGATCGGAATGGTGATCACCACGGCGGCGGCGCAGATCGCCCCGGTGGGGTCCTCGAACTGCGACTCGCCGGTGAAAAACGACAACGCCACCGGCACCGTGCGGGCCCGCTCCGTGGAGGTGAGCGTGATGGCGAAGAGGAAGTCGTTCCAGCAGAAGATGAAGACCAGGATCGCCGTGGTGAACAGCCCCGGCGCGGCCAGCGGGGCGATGACCCGCCGGAACGCCTGGCCCTGGGTGGCGCCGTCCATCTTCGCCGCCTTCTCCAGGTCCCACGGGATCTGCTTGAAGAACGCCGACAGCGTGTAGATCGCCAGCGGCAGCGCGAAGGTGATGTACGGCAGGATCAGCCCCGGCCAGGTGTCGAAGAGGCCGAGCTGCCGCTCGATCTCGAACAGCGGCGACACGAGCGACACCTGCGGGAACATCGCGATCAGCAGCGAGACGCCGACCAGCAGCCGCTTGCCGGGGAAGTCCAGCCGCGAGATCGCGTACGCGGCCATCGCGCCGAGCACCACCGCGATCAGCGTGGCGATCAGCGCGATGCCGATCGAGTTGACCAGCGCCCGGACGAACTGGTCGGTGTCGAAGATCGTCCGGTAGTTGTCCAGCGTCCACTCCCGGGGGATGAACTTCCCGTCGGTGAGGGTGGCCGGGGTCTTGAACGACAGCGAGGCGATCCAGAGCACCGGGATCAGCGCGAAGACGACGACGATGACGTCCAGCAGACCCCAGCGCAGCTTCGCCCGCGTGGTGGTTTCGGCCATGTCAGCGCCTCTCGGAGTCGTCGCTGCCGGGGGCAGCGGTACCGAACAGCTTCACGAAGACGAAGGCGATGATCGCCACGGTGAGGAAGATCAGCACCGACATCGTCGAACCGATGCCGAGGTTCAGACCCCGGATCAGGTTGTTGTAGGCGAGCATCGACACCGAGGAGGTCTCGTTGCCGCCCGCGGTCAGCACGAAGATGTTGTCGAAGACCCGGAACGCGTCGAGGGTGCGGAACAGCAGCGCGACCAGGATCGCCGGCTTCATCACCGGCAGCATCACCTTGGTGAACCGCTGCCAGGCGGTCGCCCCGTCGGTCGAGGCGGCCTTGAGCAGGTCCTCGGGCACCAGCGCCAGCCCGGCCATGAGCAGCAGGGCCATGAACGGGGTGGTCTTCCAGATCTCCGCCAGCATGATGATCGCCAGCGAGCTGGCCCGCTCGGTCAGCGGCGCACTGCCGTCGAAGAGGTTGGCCAGGTAGCCGGTGCCGGGCGTCCAGGCGTACCGCCAGGAGAAGGCGGCGACGACCGTGACGATGCCGTACGGGATCAGCGCCGCGGTGCGGACGATCCCCCGGCCGACCAGCGTCCGGTGCATGATCAGCGCCAGCCCCATGCCGAGCACCAGCTCGACGGCGACGGTGACCACCGTGATCAGCATGGTGACCCCGAACGCCGTCCACCAGAACTCGTTGGTCAGCACGGTGACGTAGTTCTCCAGCCCGATGAACTCGCGCTGGTCCGGGAAGCGCAAATCGAAGCGCTGCAACGACAGCCAGACCGAGTAGATGATCGGGTAGGCGGTCACCAGCACCATGACCAGCGCGGCCGGGGCGCAGAGCAGCCAGCCCAGCCGGCGCTCGGCCTTCTTGTTCTCGCTCAACGGGGTCTTCGCCCGGCGGCCCGCCCGCTGGGCGGGCACCGCCGCGTGCCGGCCGGTGGGCCGCTCGGCCTCGGTGGCGACCTCCGCGCCGGTCGGAGTGGCGTTGATGCTCATGCCGTCACCTCCGCAGCAGCACCGCTGGGCAGGCGGCGCTGGGTTCGCTCGCTCACGGCAGGACCCCCTTGGACTGCAGGGCGTCGGAGATGGCGTCGCGCAACTCGTCCGCCGTCTTTTCCGGCTCGATCGCCGACGGCGGCGACAGGATCGCCGACATCACCGTCGAGATGCTCTGGTACGCCGGAGTCAGCGGCCGGACCGCCGGCTCCTTGAGCTCGTCGAGGATCGTCTCCTTCATCGGGTACGCCTCGACCATCTCCGGGTCGTCGTAGACCTTCTCGATGGTCGGCGGCACACCGTCGTTGATCGCGGAGAACTTCTGGTTCTTCTCGTTGCGGATGCACCTGGCCGCCTCGAAGGACTCCGCCGGGTGCTTCGAGTAGGCGCTGACCGCCATGTTCACCCCACCGATGGTGACCTTGCTCGGGGTGTTCGCGTCGATGCCCGGCACCCGGGCCCACTTGACCTTGTTGGCCAGCTCCGGGTCCGCCTCCTGCAATGCCGGGTAGACGAAGGGCCAGTTGACCTGGAAGGCGCCGCCGCCGGCCTGGAACTCCAGCCGTACCGGGTCCTCGGTGGCGTTGCTGAACGACGGCGAGGCCACGCCCGACGTGGCGAAGCGCTTCAGCTGGTCCAGCGCCTTGACCGTCCCGGCGTCCATCACGGCCTGCTTGCCGTCGTCGCTGAGGATCTTCCCGCCCGCGCTCTCGGCCAGGGTGTTGTAGAGGACGACGAGACCCTCGTACTGGGCGCCCATGGTGAGCACCTGGTGCGGCTTGCCCTGTCCCTTGAGGTCCTGGGCCGCGGAGATCATCTCGTCCCAGGTGGTCGGCGCCTGCGGCACCAGGTCGCTGCGGTACCAGAGCAGCTGGACGTTGGTGTTCTTCGGCGCGCCGTAGAGCTTGCCCTCGTACCGGGCGGTCTCCAGCGGGCCGGTGAGCGTGCCCTGCTCCACCTCGGCCTTGTCCTGACCGGTCCACTCGCGGATCCAGTCGGCGCTGGCGAACTCCTGGGTCCAGGTGACGTCGAGACCGAGCACGTCCATGCCGGTGTCCTGCGCGGCCAACCGGCGGACCATCTGCACCCGCTGGTCGTCGGCCTGCCGGGGCAGCACCCGGTAGGCGATGCGGTACCGCCCCTGCGCCTGGGCGTTGCAGTCGTCGACCACCTTCTGCAGGTTCTGCTCCGGCGGGTAGTACAGGTTGATCGTGGGCGTACCGCCGCTTGAGCCATCGGAGCCGCACGCCGCCAGTGGCGCGACCAGCGCCAGGGCGGCGGCCGCCGCCCCGGCCCGGAAGCCTGGGCGGCGCCGATGTCGGGTCGCTGTGGGGTCTGTCGTCATCGCCCTCCCCCTTTTCTTCGGCGAGAAACCGGGGAAGGCCCGCGCCCCGGCGCACGGCGAGACGGCCCGGACAGCGGTTGCGGAATCGCGTCAAGTCCGGGCGTTTCGTGCGCCCACAGTGCCCTGGCTGCGACGCCGCGAAACCTCAGCGTGACGAAGCACCCGGCCCGGCGGCCGGTGTGCCGGAGATCACCCTCCTGCGGGCCCGCCGGCCCGGCCGTAGGCTCGCCCGATGGATGCGACCTTCTTCTTCGACCCCGCCTGCCCCTGGACCTGGCGCGCCTCGCGCTGGCTGGTGCGGGTCGCCGAGGCCCGCCAGCTAACCGTCGAGTGGCGGGCGTTCAGCCTGGCGATCCTCAACGAGGGCAACGTGCCGCCGCAGTTCGCCGAGGCGATGACCGCGTCGCGCCGGGCGCTGCGGCTGGTGGAGGCGCTGCGCGCGCAGGGTCGCGCCGACGACGTCGCCCGCTTCTACACCGAGCTGGGCGCGCGCAGCCACGACGCGGGCAGCCCGCTCGCCGCGTCGGTGGTGACCGCGGCCGTCGACGCGGCCGGGCTGGGCGAGGCCGCGCCGGCCCTCGACGACGAGCGCTGGGACGAGGCGGTACGCGAGTCGCACGACCTCGCATGGGCCTCGGCGGGTCCGGACATCGGCTCGCCGGTGCTGATGGTGCCGGACGCGGAGCGCGGCATCCACGGGCCGATCCTGACCGAGGTGCCCGACCTGGACGACGCGCTGACCATCTGGGACTCGCTGCTGCCACTGCTGCGGATGCCGGCCTTCCACGAGATCAAGCGCGGCCGCCGCTGACCTCCCCCGCCTCGCCAGGCGCGGACCGCGGCTCACGGTTTGCGGCGTGTCGGGGTGTCCCAGCCGCGGGAGACCCCGACACGCCGCAAAGCGGGATGGATCATGGCCGGGCGGCGGCGCGGCCCGCGGCAAGGGCGGCGTGGTGTCGGGGCCGGCGGGCATGATGACCGGATGATCGCGCGCTTCAAGGACCTCTGCATGGACGCCGCCGACACCCGCTCGCTGGCCGGGTTCTGGGCTCGGATCCTCGATGGCGAGGTAATCGACACCGGCGACGGGGACTTCCGGGTCGACCCGCGGCCGGGCGGGGCCGGGCCGGAGTCGATCTGGGTCAACCGGGTGCCCGAGCCGCGTACCGGCAAGACCCGGGTCCACCTGGACCTGCGGCTGACCGACGCGGACCCGGCGGCGCTGCTGGCCGCCGGCGCCCGGCTGGTGCGCGAGCCCGACGCCGAGATCAGCTGGTGGGTGCTCGCCGACCCGGAGGGCAACCAGTTCTGCGCCTTCGCACCCCGGGAGGGCGCCCGGCCTGGGCCGTACAAGCTGGTGGTGGACAGCGCCGATCCGACCGCCCAGGCCACCTGGTGGGCGGCCGTGCTGGGCGGGCGGGTGGAGACCTCGGCGGAGGGCGACGCCTCGGTCGTCGGGGCGGCCGGCTTTCCCTGGGACCGCTTGCTCTTCGACCCGGTGCCGGAACGCAAGCGGGTCAAGAACCGGGTGCACTGGGACGTCGACCTGACCGGCCCGGACGCCACCGCGTTGATCACCGCCGGGGCGACCCTGCTGCACGTGCCGGACGAGACGGCCGGCTGGTGGGTGCTGGCCGACCCGGAGGGCAACGAGTTCTGCGCCTTCCCGCCGCGCCGCGCCGGCTGACCGGCCGCGCTTCCCAGCAGGTGGACGCGGCGGGGCTACCCTGCGCCCGCCGGGTCGGCTAGCGTCTGTTCCACTCGCCAGCCAGCGCGTCGCCGTCGAAGTCGATACGCCTCCGGCCGACCCCCGCCCGCCCGATCGGTTGGTTCTCGCGCGAACTTCCTCCGCCGGTCCACCGGTTGGGCAGGATCGTCCCCACGAGGAGGTGCCGTCGTGCAGGACACCCGCGCTCTCGCCCTGACGTTCGAGGTGAGCGGCCTGCCACCGGTCAAGACCGAGGCGCTGTCCATCTTCGCCGCCGGGCACCGGCAGGCGACGAGGGTCCGCGCCCTGCTCCAGGCGGCCTGCGCCGCCGCCCAGCGCACCGGCTGGACGCCGCTGGACGGGCCGGTCGAGGTCGACCTGATCCTGCGCTGCCCACCCGGGCACCGCACCTCGGACGCCAGCACCCTGCTCGGCGGGGTGTGCGCGGTGCTCCAGGACAAGAAGCGGGTCGCCAACATCGGGCTGGCCCACCTCGGCGTCCTGGTCGACGTCGCGCTCTACGACGACGACCGGCAGATCCGGCGGCTGTCGTACGCGGAGGAGCCCGCGGAGGACTTCTCGTACCAGGTTCGGGTGGCGGCCGTACCGGCCGGGGTTTGACCGACGACCGTGGTGGGGTACCGCGGACGCCGACGAAGGGAGCGCCGATGTCGGAGCCACATGTCACGCTCGATCCGAGCGCGTTGGATCCCGTGCAGGAGAAGCTGCGCGGTGCGCTGGAGGATCAGCTGACCTCGGCCCTGCAGGCGGCCACCGAACGGATCCGCTCCAGCTACGCGGGCGAGCCGATCGAGCAGGTCTGCCAGCGGTTGCTCGACGAGACCCGGGCCGGGCTGCACCCCGACATCGCGGCCGGGTTCAACCCGGACATGGACGAGTTCTGCCGGGTGGCGGTGGCAATCGTGCGCGGCTCGGACTCCTGATACGGCGCTCGGGCGGCAGCCTGTCAGGCGGCCAGCGGATCCACCCGCCAACCGGTCAACGGATGCGCCGCGAACGGAGGCGCCGCGGTCAGTTCCGCGGCGTACTCCCGGACCAGCCCCGGCAAACGGTACCGGCCGGGCTCGTCGCGGTGGACCAGGTGCGCGTCGACCAGATCGTCCAAGGCGCGGCGCAGCCGGACGGCGGAGACGCCGAGCTGCCGGGCCGCCCGGTCGGGCTGGAGCGGGGCGTCGGGTGCCGCGCCGAGCAGCATCAGGAGCTGCCCGGCCACCTCGTCCTCGGCGCGGACCGCCGCGACGACGGCCGCGAGGCTGGCCCGCACCGACAGGTCCTCGTAGTCCAGCAGGTCCAACTGCTCCCGCCCGTCGGCGAGCTGACCGATCAGGGCCTGCACCGACCTGCCCGGCCGGGCCGCCAGGCGCATGCCGGCGATCCGCAGGGCGAGCACCGAACCGGTGCAGAGGCGTACCAGTTCGGCGGTGGCCGCCGCGTCGGCGACCAGCCGCTCCGGACCGGCGAGCGTGCCGAGCAGGTCACGCGCCTCGGCGGCACCCAGCGGGCGCAGTGTCACCCGCCGCACCCCGTCCAGGCTGCTCAGTCGGGTCTGGCCGACCACCAGGAGGGCCGGACCGTGCCCGGCCGGGAGCAGCGGTCGCACCTGGGCGGCCCGGGTGACGCCGTCGACGACCAGCAGCAGCCGGCGTCCGGCGACCAGCGAGCGGAACCAGCCGGCTCGCTCGTCGGTGTTCTCCGGTACGTCGGCGGGGGCGACCCCGAGCGCGCGCAGCACCCGCGCCAGCACCTCACCGGGGGTCACGGAGCTCTGGTGGCCGAGGTCGACGAAGACCTGCCCGTCCGGGAAGGCGTTCGCGACGGTGTGCGCGGCGCGTACCGCCACGGCGGTCTTGCCGCTGCCGAAGGGCCCGGTGATCACCACCGTCGCCGGTGCCGTACCGCTGAGGGCCGCGACCACGTCGGCAGTCTCCCGGGCGCGGCCGACGAAGGTGACCAGGTCCGCCGGCAGCTCGCGGGGGACGGTCCAGCCGACGCTCCCGATCGGCCGCGCCGCAGGGGTCGGCGCGTCGTCCGGCGGAGCGACCGGCACGCTCGCCGTCGTGACCGGGACGGCCGGCGGGGTGTACGCCAGCTCCGAGGCCCGCTCCAGCATCGCGCGGTGCAGGTTGGCCAGCTCCGCACCCGGCTCGATGCCGAGTTCCTCGTCCAGTATGGCCCGGGCGTCCCGGTACACCGTCAGTGCCGCCGGCACGTCCCCGCAGCGGTAGAGAGCGAGCATGAGCTGCCCCCAGGCACGCTCGCGCAGCGGGTGCGCGGCAAGGTGTACGCGGAGCTGGGGCAGGAGCTGCCCGTGCTCGCCGGCGGCCAGCCGCGCCTCGGCGAGTTCCTCGAACACCTGGAGCCGCTGCTCGTCGAGGCTCGCCCACCGGCTGTCCAGCACGGTGCCCCGCGGCAGGCCGTCACCCGAGGCTCCGCGCCAGTGCGCAAGCGCGGCGGTGAGGGTCGTGACGGCGCCGGCGGGATCGGCCGTGGCGAGCAGTGCCCGCCCCTCTTCCGCCAGCCGGTGGAACTCGGTGACATCCAGCTCGTGCGGCGACAACCGCAGCTGGTACGCGTTGGGTCGGGCGACCACCCGGTCGCCCAACTCCCGGCGCAGGCCGGCGGCGTGGGAACGCAGATTCGCCACCGCGGAGGCCGGTGGGATGTCGGCCCACACCATGCCGGCCAGTCGTGGCAACGAGACCGACTGGTTCGCCTCCATCGCCAGACCGGCGAGGACGGCACGCCGCTTGGCCGCGCCCGGCGTGACGACATGGTCGTCCACGCGCAGCTCCATGCTGCCCAGAAGCCGAATCTGCAATTTCATCGTCGCCCCCCGTTGAACCCTGAGCGCGCTCAGGTTAGGTGGACGGTTGCGTGGGCAACAAGGCAGAAATGGGGCATCCGAAGGTGACGAATATCAATGACCGCGGACGGCGTGTCACCGTAACGAAAAGGGGGCGAAGAACGCTCCCGGCCCGCCGTCACATGGTGTGATCGTCATTGCCGCGGGCCTGCTCAGGCACCGATAGTGAACTACCCCGATATTGCCAGGTTGAAACAACGACGGGAGCGATCCTCATCAGTCCACACCGGAGAGCGCGGTCCGCCAAGCACCCGGACGGGTGACTAGCAGGCGACTCCGGTGCGTCACGATCCACGTTCGGCCGACCCGGTGATCCACCTGATGAGGCCCCGCTGACCTTCGGTGTCGCTCGCGTCAGCCGATCGGCCGAGCCGACAGCCCCCGCCACATCTATCGCCCCCACTGGGCGACTCGACCGCCATGTGCATGGCCACGGCCAGCCGACGCACAGGGCACAACACCTATCGCACTCGGCGCCGGGACCGCTCATCACCGGACGGGTACTGCTAAGCAACCGACGGCAACTTCAAGGCTGGCACCCGACCCACAGGCCTGCCGGATGACCGTCTACGACACTGCCGCCAAGCTGCCCCCCATCGACGCGGAGTAGTACCTGGAGTTTGCTTCGTCAGTCTAAGACCTCGATTTGGACAACGCGGTCGAGTAGTTCCTCGCGCTCCAGCCCCCGACCAATGAGGTCGGCCAGGCGCTCAATCCTCCGAAGCGACTGGCGGATCCGCAGGATCGAGCGACGGACCTGAAACTACCCTCACGACCTAACCTCGAACGCCGACGATCACCAGGCCCACCCTTGTCCGTAGGGCATCCCGTGGCACATGCCGGGCTTGGCTGTTCGGCCTTGGCCCACCCCCGGCATCGGGAAAATATGTGGACACAGCAAAACCAACAGCGAGTCCACACACTGAGAGCCTCCCCAGAAACAGGCCCAAGGTCCCGCGAGGGTACGCAGGAACCATCCAGCCGTTCAAGCGCCCAAGCGGTGGGCGATCGACGTGCTCGAGCAGGTCGGCTGGAGACTCGTCACCATCTCCGGGTCGCCAGCAGCAGGATGGTCTACGCCACCAAGCGCGCCGCTACTCCACAGAACCAGGGCACATCACCTCGCTGGCGGTGGCCCAACCCGCGAAAAAAGACGGTGGCGCACCAATGGCCCGTCACAATATGCAGTCGACGGGCGTGTCGGCAGTGCCGACACGCCCGTCGAATCAAACCTGGCCGAAAATCATGAACCGGCAACTAGGTCGGAGATATTTTCCAGGTACTCCCGCTCAGAATCGCTCAGCCCACGATCACTTACCGCGGATAGAACGCGAGCAGCCTCACGCGAACCTGCATGCCACTCGACGATTTCGGCAATCGCATGAAGAGCCGCCTCGCGACAGGCATCGCCGAGCCCGTCGACAACCAGGTGAGCCAGGCACCAGACAACCAGATATGCCTCCTCATCCGAATAGGCGCCCAACTGGTCGGTCAAGGAATCGATTCGCAAGGCCCTACCGGGCGACTCATCCACGACAGCGCCAATCAACGCGAGTCGCAGCAGATCACCGTCAATCACTCGGTCAACTCCAAGGATAGGGAACACCAGCCGGCCAGGGGATGTGAGTTGCATTCGCCGCCTCTGGATTATAGTTCGGGCTCTTGGGGTTGTGCACCTTGCTCGGGTACAGGTTCCCGTTCTTGTCCATGAAGCGCTGCCCGATCTGGACCCGGTACGTTACCCCACTCGCGGCGTTCGACCCGATGGGTGCAGTTCCGTCCGGACCGTGGATGCGAACACGAATCCGTTGACCATCCTGACGCCAACTGTATTCCACACCATACTGCGCTCCACCGTTCGAGTGAGGTGTGAGATTACGGCGCGAAGCATATGACGGCACAAGGTCGATCGGGTTTTCCGGCAATGCCGTTCCCGCCTTGACCGGCAGCCCATTGGGCCAGTCAGGGTCCGGGCTCCCTGCCTTCGCGGCGGTCCGCAAGCCCTTTATGCTTAATGAAATTCCGGCACTGCTCCCCATTGTAGCTGCGCCGAGGACCAGGTCCGGACCCATCCCGCCGGTCTGGTAACCCGCTTCATAGTACTTGCCGGCCTTGATGTTCTCGTAGATCTCACAGGCGCCGGTAAGTGTGCAGCCCCATCCGATGGTATTCCCTCCGGGCGTACCCGGGACTTGCCCGTACTTCTGGCTCCAGTTGATCGACTCCTCGGCCATCCCCTTAAAAGCCCCGACAGGATCCTTCACGAAGGAAACTATGCCGCTGGCGGTGTCCGAGCCCCAGTTTTCCCAGCCATCCTGGGCGCCAGCTACGAACTCACCGAGGTTGCCCCAGAAGTCATGCCCGTCCAATTCGACCGAGCTGATCGGGTTTCCACCACCGAACGCGTACCGATTTCCGGTCCAAGCGTTGAGCCCGAGGTTCATGTCCGCAAGGGCACCGTTGTAGCTGTCGCGGGCAAGGAATCGGTTTAGGCCCGGACTGTAGTCGCGGAAACCCATGTCATATGACTCGGAGTTCTGGTCCCAGCGCTTAGAGTTAAAGCGGTAGGAGTTGTACGGCTCCTTCGTCGGGTCGCTGGCTTCGGGCTTGTCGATGCCAGTAAATTCGGCCTCATTGTTCTTGCCGTAGGCGGTGTAGCCGTACGTCGCCCTGGTGTTGCCTGTCTCGTCGGTCAACTGCTCGACGTCGGTGTGCGGGTTGTAGCCGTAGTAGGCGTCCTCCTCGCTGCCGTCATCCTTGTGGGTAACTTGCGAGAGCCTCTGGCCCCACGGCGAGTACTGGTACGACTTGGTGACCTTGCCCGCGACCTCCTCATTCAGGACGTCCGTCGACAGCCCGAGGTAGTTAAATGCGGTCATTTTCTCCTTGACACCGCCGACGTCCGTCGTCTTCGTCGTCGTCCGGTCCAAGGGGTCAAACGTGTACTTCGTCGTCGAGGTACCCGTGCTGGACTTCTTACGGTTCTCGATGACGTGATCGAAACCGTCGTACACCTTTCGCTCGATCACCTGACCTGCGGCAGTCACCGTGTCCAGTCGACCGAACGGATCGTAGTTGTAGGAAGCGGTGGCGCCCCCCGTGGCAGCCGTCAACAACCGGTTACGGTCGTAGTTGTAAATGGTCCTCGTGTCATTAACGGTCTGGTCGATGACGTTGTTGTTGGCGTCATGAACATAGGTCTCGGCGCCGGGCGTGTCGCCCGTCTTGGTCATCGACACGAGCCGGTCACGCGGGTCGTAGGTGTTCTCCGTGCTGTTGAAGATGTACGCGGAATGGTCGTCCGCGCGCATCTTCTTGTTGACGTCCTTAATGCGGTTGCCGTTTAGGTCGTAGTACATGGAGTGCTCGGAGACAATCACCCCGTTCGGCTTCTTCTCGGCCTGGTACTTAAGCAGCCCATCCAGGTAGTACGCGTGCTCGACTGTGTTGCCGTTGCCCTTCGTCTCTTTGAGTTTCTCGCTGCGGTCGGTGTACGTGAAGGTGGTGGTCTTCTTGTCTGGGTCGGTCGGTGTTTTGCCATTGGTGACCTTCGAGACCAGATCGCGCGCGTCATACTCGAAGGCCGAGTACTGCTTCTTGTGGGTCGTGGTCAGCGGAGCGCTGTTCTCGTTGTAGGTGAACGAGGTGGTGTTCTTTTCTGCCCCGGACTTGCTTTCGGTGACCGTTTGCACCTGGTTCAAGCTCGTGTAGTCGATAGTGTAGGTGTCGACCGGGGTATTGGGTGATGAGTCGGTGACGGTCTTGAGGTTGCCGTTGGGGTCGTACCGGTAGTCGTATTCCTGTCGCTCGTCGTCAGTTGCACCGGTGTTGTCGCGGACCATCTTGACTGCGTCCGCCACGATCGTGCCGGTAGCTTGGTCAGACAGCGACACCTTGTGGCTATTGCCCTCGATGAAGTTGTACGAGCCGAGGCTGACCCAGGTGCCGGCGCCGGTGGTCTGGTTGACCGTCTTCGGCGTATTGCCACCGCCGTGACTCACCGTGTACTTCGCGTCGGTGGCCGCGCCGGTGACCGTCGGGTAGCGGGCGAAGACCTGGTACGTGCCGGCCTGCGGCACGTTCAACTGCCAGGTGAAGGTGTTCGCGCCGGTCCCCGCCGGCCGGGTGACGTAGTTGGTGCCGTACTTGTTGCCGGCCGTGGTGGCGGCGGTCCAGGTGCCGGTGGCGGTGGTGTTGTTGAAGTCGGAGTTGTCGACCAGCACCACCTGCTTGCCGACCGGCACACCGTTGTCCGCGCGGGACTTCAGCTTTCCGTCCGGGTGGTAAGTCCAGCTCATCGTCCGATTGGCCGTCGAGTTCAATGGATCCTCACCGGCCGGAGTCAGCGTCCGCGTGGTTTTGGCGCCGAGGTCGTCGTACTCGTAGGCGGTGACGATGTCCCACGGGTCGCTGCTGGTCTTCGTCCAGCCGTTGTCGAAGTACGTGTACGTGGTGTTGTTCCGGACCGACTCACCCGCCGATGGCGGCGCCGACAGGATCTTGAGTCGCCCGACCTCGTCGTACTCGTAGGTGGTGACGTCCGCCGTGGTGTAGCGGGAGTCATCCTTGTCGTAAGCGGTGCGGCTCTCCTTGACCCGGTTCAGCTTGTCGTAGACGTTGACCGTGGCGAAGTCGTCCGGGTCGTCCGTGGTGGCCACGCCCCGCGGGCTGATCACCCTGGTCTGGTTGCCGACCTCGTCGTACTCGTGCTTGGTGGTGCGGTAGGTGATGGTGCCCGCGTCGTTCTTGTGCGGAACTTTCATTTGGCTCGGCTTGCCCCGCGCGTCGAGGGTGATCTCGGTGGTGTTGCCGAGCTGGTCGATTGTGGTTATCACCACGCCGTCTCGGTCGTACCTAGTGGTGATGAACTTGCCCAACGCGTCCGTAATCTTGGTAACTCGGTGCGCCTTGTCATATTCATAGAGGGTGGTGTAGTCGAGGGGATCGGCGGTGGCGTTCTTCCGCGGGTCGACCACCTTCCGGACATCACCGACGTTGTTGTACTCGTAGGTGATCTTCTCGCTCTTGGCGTTGGTGACGCTGATGAGCTGGTAGATCTCGTCGTAGCCGTTGGTGGTGGTGTAGTCCCCGACCGTGGTAGTCAGGTTGCCCATTGGTTCGGTAGTGGTCCGAAGATTGCCGACCTTGTCGTAGGTATACGAGGTCTTCCGCTCCGGATCACCCGTGATGTCGACTGGGTCCAGCGTGTAGTCGAGCTGGTCCGCTTTGTCGTAGAACGCCTTTGTGACGGCCCCGTTTGGCGCATACGACTCGTAGACGTTGTCGTTCTGGTCGTACTTGGGCGCCAACGTGGTGATCCACTCACCGGCGGCCTGGTCTTTGGCCACCCTGTTTTCCAGCGGACGGCCGAAGGTGTCGTACGTCTGCGTGGTGTCGTGATTCAGCGCGTCGGTGACCTTGAGGACGTTGCCGCGCACGTCGTAGACGAACTTCGTGGCCCGGGTCTCCGCGTCGGTGATGGTCTGCGGGTAGCCGTTCGCATCGAAGCTACTGTTGGTGGTGACGTTGTCGTTGGCGTCCTTGGCCGTCAGCTGCTGGCCCCACGCGTCGTACGTGTAGGACGTCTTGTAGTCCTCCGGATCCGCCGTGGTGTTGCCCATCGGGTCGACCACCCAGGCCAGGTCACCGTCGGCCTCGTACCCGAAGGTGTGCTTGCGTTCCTCGGGGCTGGTCTTCTCGGTCAGGTCGGCGACGTATCCGTTGAGCTGGCGCTGGTAGGCCAGCACGGTGCCCGACGTGCCGTTCTTGACCGCCTCGGCGTCCTTGATCTCGGTGGGGTAACCGGTCTTAGCGTCGTACGTCCAGGTCGAGACCGCGCCGTTGGCCTCCTCGATCCGGGTGACGTTGTGGTCGTCGTCCCAGCCGAGTTTGGTGGTCTCGCTCTTGGCGTTGGTGGTCTCGATCGGCCGGCCGTAGCCGTCCTGCAGGTAGGCCGTCGCGTGGTTCTCCGCGTCGGTGATCGTCGTGCGGATGTTGTTGGTGGCGTCCGGGTCGACGTAGCCGAACTGGGTCGGGTGTCCGAGGCGGTCGGTGTAGGACTTGGTCCGCCAGTGCCACTTCGGGTCGTCGCCGGTCTGCGGGTAGTGGTAGGTCAGGTCGGTGGCGTTGCCGCGCGGGTCGGTGACCTTGACGAGCTTGACGTTCTTGTTCCCCTGCGTCATGTCGTAGCGGAACTTGAACACCTTCGGCGCGCCGTTGGTGGAGCCGGCGCCGTCGATCAGCTCACCGAGCAGACCCTTGTCGGTGTACGTGAAGGTCAGCTTGCGCCCCGAGATGTCGGTGATCTGCGAGACGTGGTCGATGATCTTCGGGTTGGTCAGGTTGGTCGCCGACGTCCGCGCCCAGGTGGTGTCGTTGATGTAGTCGTAAGCCTGACCCTTGGCGTAGTAGTCGATGGTCAGGGTCTTCCGGCCGGCCGCGTCCGTGAGGTAGCGCAGGAACTTGGTCGGCTTGTTGTTGCTCTTGCGCTCCTCGTAGGTGAAGAGCATCTCGTTGCCGTTGTTGTCCACCACGCTGGAGAGGAAACCCTCGCAGTCGTAGTAGAACTGGGTCCGGTCCGGCTTGGTCAGCCGCCAGGCCCGCCGCTCCTGCGTGTTCGGCTTGCAGTCGAGCGCGGTGACCTTTTCCAGGTAGAGGTTGACGCCCTTGGGGCTCTTCCACTCGTTGGTGGCCGCGTCCCAGGTGAACCAGTGGCTGGTCCCGTCGCCGTCGGTCAGGGTGACCTTCGTCGGGTTCGGGTTGGGGTGGAAGTCCAGCGGGGTGCCCAGGCGCATCATCGACGACGCCTGCAGTGACCAGCCGAAACCGGCGACCGAGTCGCTGGTGTCCAACGAGTTGTACGACATCCGCACGAACGTCGACAGGCCCCGCGACGGGTTGTTGAGCGCGTTGTACGACCAGACGGTGTTGCCGGCGTACAGGTTGTTCATCAGGGTGCCGCCGGCGCCGGTGTTCTTGCCCGCGTACGAGTAGAACTTCTCCAGGCCGAGCTGGTCGGAGGTCGGCTCCTCCACCGCCACGTTCTGCGGCAGGCCCTTGATGACCGAGGACGAGGACAGCTTCGTGCCGTTGAGCTTGTTGCGCAGGTCCCAGCTGAGGACGTACTCGGTGCGCTTGTTGCCGTCGGTCGACGACGGCGGGGTCTTCACCTGCGCGTTGACCTCGACCGTGCCGCTGGCCACCACGTTCTTCGGCAGGGCGGTGCGCAGCTCGTAGGTCTCGTCGGGGACGTCCTCCAGGACACCCGCCGCGTTGTACCGCTTCCAGTCGTAGGACAGCTCCCAGTCGGTGGTGTTCCACGCCGCCAGCGTCGGGTTCGACACCGTCACCGGGAGGGTGTACGTGGCGTTCGGCGTCAGCGTCTGCGGCGTCGAGGCCGCGTAGTACGTCGACTCGGCGGTCTGCTCGAGGTAGGTCACCTCCAGCGTCGGCCGCAGCAGCGGCTCCTCACCCTCGGAGGAGAGCAGC
This sequence comes from Micromonospora sp. URMC 105, assembly GCF_051386295.1. NCBI lineage: Bacteria > Bacillati > Actinomycetota > Actinomycetes > Micromonosporales > Micromonosporaceae > Micromonospora > Micromonospora sp. URMC 105. The sequence continues at coordinate 39,793 of NZ_JBPQTL010000012.1, forward strand.
ATGGCTCGCGCGGTCTGGTTGACCTCGTCCCGCTGGCGCAGCAGGAAGCCGTAGTTGCTGGCCGGAGTGGCGTACCAGCCCTTCACCGCGGTGGTGACGTCCCAGGTCTCCCACTCGGGGTCGTTGCTGAACCCGTTGAAGCTCGCCTTCCAGCTGGTGTCGTAGTCACCGCCGGGCGTGCTCCACAGGTTGGTGCCGTCGTAGCTGTTCCAGGTCGCCTTCGTCTCGGTGAAGCCCTTGGTCAGGCGGTAGACGTCCACGTACTCGTCCCGGTCCGTGCCGGGGTACAGGTACGTGTTGTACATCCGCAGGTCGGCATCGACGATCTGGGCGTTCGTCGGGATGCCGGCCAGCGCCGGGAACTTCACCAGACCGCGGGTGTCGCCGTAGTAGGTGGAGTTGTTGCCGGGGCTGACGTAGGGGTCGCCGTCGTAGACGTCGACGTTCTCGGTCGACCGGCCCTGCGCCAGGGTCGTGTCGGTGACACCGGTCCGGTAGATCCGGGTGATCTGGCCGGCCTTCGGCAGCATCACCGGCTGAGTCGGGCCGGCGAAGAGCTGCCCGCTCCGGGTCTTGACCGCGACCATGTAGTAGTAGAACTTCCGCGCCATCGGGTCGGTGTTGTCCGCCGCCGTGGGCACCGCCGTGGTGTCCTGGTACGACCGCGTCGCCGACGACACCGGCGCGATCAGCGTCTCGGCCGACGGGGTGAAGTTCTGGTGCACGCTGCGGTGCACCTGGTACTCGGCGATGTCGTCGTTGTCAGTGGTGGTCGGGGTCGGGTCGCTGTAGGCGGGCCAGGTGAGCAGGGCGCCGGTCGAGGTGACCGTGTCCGGCGGGTTGACCGCCACACCCGGGCGGCCCCAGGTGACGATGAGCTTGGGCAGGTTGTAGTCCCGCCGGTCGTTCAGGTAGGCGTACTCGGACGCCTCGAAGATCGGACCGCCCCGGCCGAGGGTCGCCTCGTCCTTGGCCTGCAGCGAGAAACCGTGGTTGGGCTGGGTCCTGTTGACCCACTGCTGCACCACGCTGCGGACCGGGAACGACAGCCATGCGCCGGACTTGGCCGTGTCCTTCACCGCGCCCTGCTTGCTGAAGCGCACGGCGTCGGCGATCACGACCTCGTTGGCCACGTCGCTGAGCACGACCTTGCCGGTGGTGCCGGCGTCGAAGTGGTGAATGCCGAGGGTCTTCCAGGCGCCCTTGCTGGCCGGCGTGCGCTGATCGATCGTGTAGGGCGTCTGCTTACCGCCGGACGAGTGGACCGTGTACTTCGCGGTGTCGGTCCGGTCGGACGCGCCGACGTAGTGCACCTCGACCTTGTAGTCGCCGGACTCGGTCAGAGTCGGCGTCCAGGTGTAGGTCTCCCCTGCGACCGCGTCCTGGTTCACCCGGTAGTCGGTGCCGACCGCCTCCGAAGTCAGCGTGCTCGTCGACGCCGTCCAGGTCCCCTGGGCCGAGGACCCGGTGTTGCCGTCGTCGACCGAGACGAAGTTGCCGGCGGGACCGGTGTCGACGCTGCCGGAGATGCTGTTCCAGGTCGCCGTGTCCTCGTCCCAGGCCGCGGTGACCCGGCGCGCCTCGATCGGCACGTCGTACTGCCAGGCGGTGTGCGTCTGGGAGTAGTACATCTCCAGACGCGCGTCGTCGACCGCGGTGTTCGCCGGAATGGAGCTGGTGTCGAACTTGACCAGCGAGCGCCACTTGCCGCTGCCCGACGTGCCCACGTGCAGCGGCCACTTGATGGTGTCCTGCCCGTACGCGTGGGTGGGGTCGGCGGAGTAGATCTGCACGTCCTGGGCGTCGGTCGGCACCGGCTGGACCTTGATGGTCGGGTCGACGACCACCGGGTAGACCCGGGCGGGGTCGGCGAGCCAGCCGGCGTCCGCCGTGACGGTGACGGTCGACCGGCCGCCGGACTGGGTCACCGTCTGGGTGACCTTGTCGCTCCAAACCTTGCCGACCGGGGACGCCTTGTCGTCCTTGGCGTCGTACATGAACGGCGCCGGCATGACGAACGCCGGCTCGCCGCCCGCGCGCGGGACGAACGCGATCGAGCCGTCCGCCCGCTGCTGCGCGGTGAGACCGGCGGTGTCGAGGGTGAAGGTGTACGACGCCGGCCCGGCCGGGGCGCGGTGCAGGACGATCTTTTCCTTGAGTGCGGTGGAGGTGACGTCGTAGACGATGTCGGCACCCCCGGCGAGCCCGGGGTAGGTGACCGTGGAGCCGGAGACCTTCGGCGTGACGCTCTTGGCGGCGCCGGCCAGGCCCAGCTCGATGCTGCGGCCGTCCTGCTCGAAGCGGGCCAGCTCGTCGGAGCTGTCGCCGAAGAGGCTGGTGAAGGCGTTGGTGCGGTTGCCCTGGACGTAGCCCTTCTCGGTGATCGGGCGAACCGTGGTATCGATCGGCTGGAGCTTGCCCTTGGCGTCGCGGTAGTGCAGCGGCGTCGCCGAGATCTCCGACTGGGTACGCCCGTCCGAGAGCTGGTAGGTCCGGCTGTTCGCCGTCCGCTTGCCGGTGAGTTCCCTGACCCGCTTCTGCGGCGGCCACTTCTTCGCCGCGGGCGGCTTCTCACTCATCGCCAGGCCGGCGCCGACCACCTCGGGCCGGGCCTTGCGGGGCCCGGGGTCGACCAGGCCACGCGCGGCGCTGCCCAGCTTGGAGAGGAAGCCTTCCTCCTCGGTGGCGGTGGCCGTCGGCACGGTGGCGGTGCCGGGCTCGTCGTCCGGCAGCGCCTCCATCCCGCCGAGTGTCGCCACCAGGGCCAGCACCAGTCCCCCGACAAGGGGACCTCGTGATCGTTTCTTCACCCGTTACCCTCCGGTCCATCGACAGACACGTCGGGTGGAGGTTAGGAACGGCCGATACGCGGGTAGCTATCGCTGAGGTATCTCCCGGTGACCGGGCGATGAGGTGCCCGACGGAACGAGCCCCCGGCGTGGATGCCGGGGGCTCGCGAGGTGATCGAGGGCTAGTAGCGGCCGAGGTTCTGCACGGGGCTGATGACGATGCGCGGCGAGCGCGCCGGGTCGAGCCACTTCAGCACCGAGACCAGGTTGGCGTGCGACATGCTCACGCAGCCGGCGGTGGGGTTGCCGCTGGAGGTGCTGTACTCGTGCAGGAAGATCCCGCTGCCGGCGCCGGGGACGGGCTTGGCCACGTTCGGCGTCATGTTGTAGGTGATCACGGCGAAGTGGGTGTACGCCGGCTTCTCCGTCCAGAGCGCCTCGCTGTAGCCGCCCGGGTTGGTGGTGGTGTGCTGGAAGGTGTTGTACGCGGGCGAGTTCGGGTTCTCGTTCCACCAGTCGTACTGCACCACCTGGTGGTAGGGGTAGCGCACGCCGGGGTTGACGCCGATGCCGTACATGGTCGGGCCGAAGGAGTAGACCCCGGTGGGGGTGGTCGGCACGCCCTCCAGGTGGTTGTCGCTGAAGCCCTTGGAGCCGATCCGGGCCGGCAGTGGCCTCGACACCGCCACCCAGTGACCGCCGACCTTGTGGAACGTCTCCAGGGTGGCGTAGGTGGTGCTGTAGCTCTCGCCGGTCACGACGACCACCTGGGTGGTCGCGGCGGGCAGGGTGGTCAACCGGGAGGCGCGGTTGGGCGGCGGGATCGGCGTCGGCCGGCCCGTCGTCGTCCCGGCGGGGCCGCCGGCGAGAGGTGTCGGTTCCATTCGCCAGATGATGGCATCCCGGCCGTCTCCGCGGTGTCCCGGAAATGGTGACGGATCTCGTCGCACAATTTCGGCGGGTCGATGTAACGCGGGAGACGCGTCCGACGCTTTCTCTTTCCGGTGGAGCAGAGGGATCGACGCGGAAACAGTTTTGGCGGGCGGGTCAGGACCGGGTCCGCAACTCCCCGGCCCTGACCACCAGCCGTCCGGTGTGGTAGCGGAATCGCCGATGCGAGCACGGCGGGCGTGGCACGTCGCCCACGCCGGGCTCAGCACGGCGAGCCGGCCCGCCTGCACTCAGCTCCACGGTGCCCAACTACCGGACTTCGGTGCGTTCCCGACTCACCCCGAAGAGCCGTGAACGCGGGGCCAGATTAGGCATCCCGTCGCCATCCGGACAAGCATTTCCGGGCCCCGGCGAATGTGATTGATACCAATCCTGAAAAGCGGCATGTCCGCGTAACGCGGTCAGCCGGACTGACGCTGTTTCTCCTCGGAGCGACCCGTCCGGCTTCCCGCCGTCCGGGCGGCGGAGAGCGCTCCCGCCGCCGCGGCGCCGGCGATGAGCGCGAGCGCCGCCAGATGCAGCAGCCGTACCCCGGCCGGGGCGGGCACGGTGGCGGCCGGCAGCAGCGGCAGCACGGTCGCCCCGGCGGCGGTGACCGCCAGGGCCACCGCCCAGAAGACGGCGGGGCGCGCCGTCGGCGCGGGCGGGCGTACCCCCTGGAAGATCTCACCCCGGTGGGCTGCCCGCAGCGCGAGCGCGACCACGAACGCGCCGCCGGCCGCGGTGCTGACCAGGTCGGCGAAGACCCACCAGGGCATGCCGGTGTGCGCGGCGAAGTCGTCGATCCCGACCAGGCGAAGCCAGCGCTCGGTGTGGGTGGCCCGGTCCCAGGCCACGTGGCTGGCCGCCCCGATCAGCGCCGAGCAGACGGTGACCTGCCACGGGTGCCGGACCGTGCCGAGGGCCGCGTAGTCCCGCCAGGCGAACAGCCGTGCGGCGGGCAGGTGCACCGCGATCCCGGCCACCGTGCGGCGCACGATCCAGGCGTACACCAGCGCGACCGGCAGGCCCCACCAGAGCAGCCCGCCCATGGTGTGCGGGGCCATGCCCAGGTCGAAGCGGGTGCGGGTGAACAGGTAGGAGACGTCCGGCGCCACCGCGCCGGTGGCCAGCGCGACCCCGTCGAACCAGCGCGGTCGCCACATCTTCAGCGGCAGCACCGGCGCCAGGTGCGAGGGGAACGTCAGGGGCACGGACCGGACGTTACCGTCCGGCGCCCGCTCAGAAGTGCTGAAGCAGGTCGGTGAACTCCTTCAGGCGCAGCACACCCTCGTCGGTGGGGTCCATCTCGTCCTGCTCCAGCACCCAGGTGTTGTCGTTCGGGATGTAGACCGCGTTCATCCCGGCGGCCCGGGCGGGCAGGATGTCGGACTTCGGGGAGTTGCCGATCATCCAGGCGCGGGCCGGGTCGAAGCCGTGCTCCCGGGCCAGCCAGCGGTAGGTGCCGGCGTCCTTCTCCATCACGATGTGCGCGGCGTCGAAGTGGTGCAGCAGCCCGCAGGCGTCGAGCTTGCGCTGCTGCTCCTCCCGTTGACCCTTGGTCAGCAACAGCAGGTCGTACCGGCCGGCCAGGGCGTCCAGGGTGTCGGCGACGCCGGGCATCAGCTCCACCTGGTGGGCGACGAGCGCCGCGGCCAGCTCGTCGATCTGGCGGCGCTCCCGCTCGGTGGCGGGCCGCTCGCGCAGCCGCTCCAGACACTCCCCGAGGCTGCGCAGGAAGACCTTGCTGCCGTACCCGTGGGCGACCGCGTTGGCGCGTTCGATGTCGTCGAGCACGGCCCGGATCTGCGTCCGGTCCAGCGTCGGGTGGTCCAGCCAGTCGAGGAAGTCGTCGATCACCCGCTCGAAGAGGACGTTGTTCTCCCAGAGCGTGTCGTCGGCGTCGAAGACGAGCACCGCCGCGTCCCGCCGCTGTTCCATGGGTCCCCTTCCGTTTCCGGCGTCCGGGACACGCTACTGCGCGCCGCCGCCCGGGTCATCCGGGTTACCCCGGTTCGTGACGCCCGGCAGGGCGGGGTCGACGTCGCGGCCGGCGGGCACCCGGACCGGTCACGGCCCGTCCAGCAGCCGGACCGCGATCAGCTCCTCCCGCTGCTCCTGGGTGTCGGGGCGCAGCCGGCCGCCGCGGGTCAGCATGACCGTGCCGTGCAGGAGGGCCCAGCCGATCTCGGCGAGGGTGTCGGGGTCGCGGCCGGCGGCCAGCGGCGCCAGCGCGGCACGCAGTTCGGTGAAGGCGGCGTGCGGGGCACCGGGCGCCGGGTCCCGGCCCAGGGTGAGGTCCGAGGTGTGCGCCAGCATCGCGTCGTACACCTCGGGGTTGGCGTAGGCGAAGTCCAGGTAGGCCGTCACCACGGCCGGCCAGGCGCCGTCGTCGCCGGCGGTGGCCCGGGCGGCGGCGAGGGCGGCCGCCAGGTCGGCGAAGCCGCGCAGCGCGACGGCGGCCATCAGCGCCGCCGGGTCCGGGAAGCGGCGGTACAGCGCCTCGATGTCGATGCCGGTCCGCTCGGCCAGCCGGCGGCGGGTCACCGCCGCCCAGCCCTCGGCCTCGGCCAGTTGCCGGGCGGCCGCGACGACGCGGGTGCGCTCGGCCGGCTCGGCGTCCGGGTCGTCGGTGGGCGACACCCGGTCGATGCTAGCGAGGGTGACCGGTGGTCACCGGCCGGTGACGGATTGGCGACTCTCCGGAGTTCAGCGCCGCCGGGTGAGGATGAGGTCGGCGACCAGGGCCGTCCATCCGGTCTGGTGCCAGGCCCCCAGGCCGGCGCCGTTGTCGCCGTGGAAGTACTCCGGGAAGCAGATCAGGTCCCGCCAGTCGGGGTGCGTCTGGAAGAGCTGGGCGGCGCCGTAGATCGGGCGCCGGCCCCAGTCGTCCCGGGTGAACAGCGAGATCAACCGTACGGACAGGTCGTCGGCGATCTCGTCCAGCGAGCACTTGCGCCCGGAGCGGGTCGGGTACTCCACCTGGAGGTCGTCGCCGAAGAACGCCGCGTAGTCGCGCAGCGCGCTGATCAGCAGGAAGTTCGTCGGCATCCAGATCGGGCCGCGCCAGTTGGAGTTGCCGCCGAACAGGCCGCTGGTCGACTCGGCCGGCTCGTAGCCGACGCAGAACTCCTGCCCGCCGAGGGTCACCGAGAAGGGCTTGTCCAGGTGGGCACGGCTCAGCGTGCGCAGGCCGAAGTCGGAGAGGAACTCGTCGGGGTCGAGCATCCGGGCGAGCAACCGGACCACCTGCTCCGGGCCGACCATGGAGAGCAGCCGTTGCTGGCGGCCGTCCGGGCCGAGCCGGCGGGCACCGATCACATCGGCGTACTCGGGGCGGTGGGTGAGGAACCAGCGCAGTCGGGCGCCCAGCTCGGGCAGGCGCTGCAGGGTCTTCGCGGTGAGCCGGGTGGTGGCGGCCAGCGGCAGCAGACCGACCACCGAGCGCACCCGCAGCGGCACCTGGCTGCCGTCGGCGAGCCGGAGCACGTCGTAGAAGAAGGCGTCCTCGTCGTCCCAGAGCCCCTGCGAGTACGCGGCCGCGGCGATGTACGCGAAGTGCTCGAAGAACTTGGTCGCGGTGTCGACGTACGACCGGTCGTGCTCGGCCAGCACGATGGCCATGTCCAGCAGGTTGAGCGCGTACATCGCCATCCAGCCGGTGCCGTCGGACTGCTCCAGCACCCCGGCCACCGGCAGCGCGGCCGAGCGGTCGAACGGGCCGACGTTGTCCAGCCCGAGGAAGCCGCCCTCGAAGAGGTTGTTGCCGCCGGTGTCCTTGCGGTTGACCCACCAGGTGAAGTTCAGCAGCAGCTTCTGCATCACCCGGGCGAGGAACTCGTGGTCGCGCCCGCCGTCGATCTCGAACACCTTCAGCGCCGCCCAGGCGTGCACCGGCGGGTTGACGTCGCCGAACGCCCACTCGTACGCCGGGATCTGCCCGTTGGGGTGCAGGTACCACTCGCGCAGCAGGAGCAGGAGCTGGTCCTTGGCGAAGCCCGGGTCGACCCGGGCGATGGTGACGCAGTGGAAGGCCAGGTCCCAGGCCGCGTACCAGGGGTACTCCCAGGGGTCGGGCATGGAGATCACGTCGAAGCTGTTCATGTGCCACCAGGCGCTGTTGCGCCCGTGCCGGCGGCCGGCCGGCGGTGGCGCGGAGCCGGGATCGCCTTCCAGCCACCGCTTGACGTCGAAGTGGTAGAACTGCTTGCCCCACATCAGCCCGGCGATGGCCTGCCGGGCGACCAGCGTCTCGTCGGCGCTGGCCTGGGCCGGGATCACCCCGGCGAAGAACCGGTTGGCCTCGGCCCGCCGGGCCCAGCAGACCGCGTCGAAGCCGTCGCCCAGGTCCGCCGGGGGCGGCGGGGTGCCGCCCGGCGGCGGCGCGGTGCGGGTCAGCCGCAACCGGATCTGCCGCTGGCCGCCGGCCGGCACGTCGAGGACGTAGTGCAGGGCGCCCTTGGTCCCCTCCCGCGCCGGGTTGACGGTGGCCGCGCCGGCCACGACGTGGTCGTTGATGCCGTCCTTCGGGTACGGCGAGCGCCCGGGCAGCCCCCAGAGCCGCTCGGCGTTGGTGTCGTTGTCGCAGAGCAGCGGGGTGGGCTCGCCGTCGCCCTCCAGCAGGACCTGCCCCAGCACCCAGTGCTCACCGACCAGCCGGGAGCCCGCGCCGACCAGCCGGGGCACCCGGTCGGCGCCGGGCAGCCCCCAGGCCCAGGTGTTGCGGAACCACAGGTGCGGCAGCACGTGCAGGCTGGCCGCCTCGTCGCCCCGGTTGGCGACCGTGACGAGGATGCACATGTCGGTCGGGGACGCCTTGGCGTAGTCGACGGTCACCGCCCAGTACCGGTCGTCGTCGAAGATCCCCGTGTCGACCAGCTCGTACTCGGTCTCGTCCCGGCCGCGCAGCGCGTTGACGGCGACCAGCTCGTCGTACGGGAAGGCGGCCTGCGGGTAGTGGTAGCGCCAGCGCATCCAGGAGTGGGTCGGCGTGGAGTCCTCGTACCACCAGTACTCCTTGACGTCCTCGCCGTGGTTGCCGCCGTCGCCGCCGAGGCCGAACATCCGCTCCTTGAGGATCGGGTCGACGCCGTTCCAGAGTGCGAGGGCGAAGCAGAAGGTCTGCCGGTCGTCGCAGACGCCCGCCATGCCGTCCTCGTTCCACCGGTAGGCTCTGGACCGCGCGTGGTCGTGGGGGAAGTAGTCCCACGCCGTACCGTGCTCGCTGTAGTCCTCCCGTACCGTGCCCCACGCCCGCTCGGACAGATAGGGACCCCATGCGCGCCAGTCCTGCTCCCGGGCGTCGGCCTGGGCCAGCCGGAGCCGCTCGGGGTCGGGGGACGGTGCGTCGGAGGGCGATCTGTCGGTGAACACGTGCACATCTTCGACGCCGCCGGGGTACTTCACCACAAGGGCCATTGTCGTCGTGGCGTGTTACACCTCGCGGCCGCAGGAGGAAAGCAGTTGATCGAGATCGGTTTCGGTCCGCAGGTCTGCGGCGAACTGGCCGGCGGGGCGACCCGGGAGTGGCTGGTCACCGACGGCCTGGGCGGGTACGCGATGGGCACGGTGAGCGGGTTGCGTACCCGGCGCTACCACGGCCTGCTGGTGGTGGCCGGGCAGACGCCGGCCGCCCGCACGGTGGGCCTGGTGAGCCTGGACCCGGCGGTGATCTGGCCCTCCGGAGCGCGGGTGCGGCTCGGCGCGCACGAGTGGTCCTCGGGCGTGGTCGACCCGCGCGGCTTCGAGCTGCTGGAGCGCTTCGAGCTGGTCGACGGGCTGCCGAGGTGGCGCTGGCGGATCGGCGACGTGGTGATCGAGCGGGAGCTGGCGATGACCCACGGCCGTCCCGGCGTGGCGGTGGTGCACCGGCTGGTGGCCGGCGGGCCGGTCCGGCTGGAACTCTCGGCGGCCTGCACCTGGCGGGACGCGCACGGCGAGCGCCGCGCGGACGGCCCGGCGCCGGCGATGGAGCCGGTTGACGGCGGTGCGGTGGTGGAAGGCTCCTTCCGGCTGGCCGGGCCGGACTGGACGCCGGAGGGGCAGTGGTGGCTCGGCGTGCACCACCGCGAGGAGGCCGCGCGCGGTCTGCACCCGGAGGAGGACCTCTGGTACGCCGGCCGCTTCGCCGGCGCGCTGGACCGCCCGGGTGACACCGTGTCGGTGCTGGCCTGGGCCGGCGACCTGGCCGACCAGCCGCCGGCGGCGACCGAGGTGGTCGCGGCGGCGCGGCGGCGGCACCGGGCGGTGGTGGCGGCGGCGCGGCCGGCCGACCCGGTCGAGGCCACCCTCGCCCTGGCCGCGGACGCGTTCGTGGTGCGCACCGCCGCCGGGCCGGACGTGGTGGCCGGCTATCCCTGGTTCGGGGCGTGGTCGCGGGACACGATGACCTCGTACGAGGGGCTGTTCCTCTGCACCGGGCGGGCCGACGAGGGGCGGGACCTGCTGCGCTCGTACGCGGCGACGCTGTCGGAGGGGATGTTGGCGAACACCGCCGACACCGGCCGGGTGGAGTACAACACCGTCGACGCGACGCTGTGGTTCCTGCACGCGGTGAGCCGGCACGTGACGGTCACCGGCGACACCGACCTGGGCGACGAGCTGCTGCCGGCGCTGCACGCGGTGGTCCAGGCGCACCTGGCCGGCACCCGGTACGGCATCGCGGTGGACCCGGCCGACGGCCTGCTCACCCAGGGCGGCGTCCCGGGCACCGCGCTGACCTGGATGGACGCCCGGGTCTACGGGGTGCCGGTGACCCCGCGCACCGGCAAGCCGGTCGAGGTCAACGCGCTGTGGATCAACGGGCTGGCCGGTGTGGCCGAGCTGACCGAGCTGGCCGGCCGGGACGCGGCCGAGCTGGGCCGGCTGCACGCCCGGGCCCGGGAGGCGTTCGGCAAGCGGTTCCCGTCGCCGGCCGGCTGGCTGCACGACGTGGTCGACGCGCCCGCGCCGGCGTACCCGCTGGGCGGGGCGGCGCACCACGACGACGACCTGCTGCGCCCCAACCAGCTGCTGGCCTGGTCCCTGCCGTACGCCCCGCTGGACCCGGACCCGGCGGTGCTGCGCCGGGTGGCGGCGGGGCTGTTCACCCCGCTCGGCCCGCGCAGCCTCTCCCCCGACTCCCCCGACTTCGCCGCCCGGCACCGGGGCGGTCCGGCCGAGCGGGACACCGCCTACCACCAGGGGACCGTCTGGCCGTGGCTGATCGGGCCGTTCGTCGAGGCGTACCGGAAGGCCGGCCTGCCCACCGATGACCTTTTGGTCGGACTTGAGGGCCATTTGGTGGATTTCGGCCTAGGATCGGTGAGTGAGACGGCCGACGGCACCGCGCCGCACGCCGCCACCGGTTGCCCGTTCCAGGCGTGGTCGGTGGCCGAGCTGCTGCGCGTCCGGCGGCCCCGCTAGACACCCGTTACACACCGGCAACGACGGCGTCTTCGCTGGTTATCCAGCGGTCGGCAGGATGGGCCCCGACCCAGGCGAGACGACGGGCATCCCGGTGGGGTGTCGGCCGCCGCACGTACGGGGGACAACTCAAAGGGGGCCTTCATGTCACCTGACGCCGACGTGATCGACATCCACCCCGCCCGGCACCAGCGGGTGCTGATGCTCTCCTGGGAGTACCCGCCCGTGCTGGTCGGGGGCCTGGGCCGGCACGTGCACGCGCTGTCGGTGGCGCTGGCCGCCGCCGGGCACGAGGTCACCGTCGTCACCCGGCACGCCGAGGGCGCACCCCTGGAGGAGTACGCCGACGGCGTGCGCATCGTCCGCGCCGCCGAGGACCCGGTCACCTTCCCCCTGGCCACCGGCTCCCTGCTGGCCTGGACCATGGCCTTCAACCACACCCTGACCCGCGCCGCCCTGCGCGCCGCCGAGTCCGGCGCCTACGACGTCATCCACGCCCACGACTGGCTCGTCGCGCACACCGCGATCACCCTCGCCGAGCACCTCGACCTGCCCCTGGTCACCACCATCCACGCCACCGAGGCCGGGCGGCACCAGGGCTGGCTGCCGGAGGAGATGAACCGCACCATCCACGGCGTCGAGCACTGGCTCAGCAACGCCTCCGCCCGGGTGATCGCCTGCTCGGGCTACATGCGCGACCAGGTCACCCGGCTCTTCGAGGTGCCGGCCGCGCGGGTCGACGTGGTGCCCAACGGCGTCGACGACCGGGCCTGGCACGCCCGCCCCCGGGCGGTCGCCTCGGCGCGCGCCCGGTTCGCCGGGGACGGCCCCCTGGTCGGGTACGCCGGCCGGCTGGTCTACGAGAAGGGCGTCCAGCACCTGGTGCACGCCGTGCCGGACCTGCGCCGGCGGCACCCGGGGCTGCGGGTGGTGATCGCCGGCGACGGGCCGTACCGGGAGGAGCTGCTCGACCAGACGCGGCGGCTGGACCTGGGCGACACGGTCCGCTTCGCCGGTTTCATGGACGCCACCCAACTGCCGGCGGTGCTGGCCGCCACCGACGCGACCGTGGTGCCCAGCCTCTACGAGCCGTTCGGGATGGTGGCGCTGGAGGCCGCGGCGGCCGGCGCGCCGCTGGCGGTGGCGGACACCGGGGGGCTGGCCGAGATCGTGGAACCCGGCGTCACCGGGGTGACCTTCCCGCACAGCGACCCGGACGCGCTCGCCGGCGCGGTCGACCAACTCCTCGGCGACGAGGTCTTCGCCCGCCGGGTGGCCCGCCGGGCCCGCACCATGGTCAGCCGGCGCTACGCCTGGGCGACCATCGCGGCCCGCACCGCGGCCAGCTACGCCGTCGCGCGGCGCGAGCACGGCACGTTCCAGGCCCGGCGGGCCGCCGCGCTGCTGGGCGACGGGCGGGCCCGGATCGCCATTCCCGAGGGCAACCTGCTGGCGATGGACTCCGCGGCCTGCTGACCCGCCGAATCCCCCCGACGGATAGGTCTCCCCCGATCCCATTGGCTACGGTGTACGTCGGCCAACGGTGAGGAGAACGGTGCAGCAGGTAGTGATCGCCGGCCGGTACCGCCTGCTGGAGCTGGTGGGACGGGGCGGGATGGGCCGGGTGTGGCGGTCCCGGGACGAGATCCTGCACCGGGAGGTGGCGGTCAAGGAGGTCGTCCCGCCGCACTGGCTGGCCGAGGCCGAGCGCGACGAGCTGCGGCTGCGGACGCTGCGCGAGGCGCGCACCGCGGCCCGGCTCAACCACCCCAACGTGGTCCGCGTCTACGACGTGGTCCAGGTCGACGACCGCCCGTGGATCGTGATGGAGTACGTCCCCTCGCGGACGTTGCAGGCCGTCCTGGAGCAGACCGGTCCGGTCGACCCGGTGCGCGCGGCCGGCATCGGGCGGGCCCTGCTGGCCGCCCTGCGCGCCGCGCACACCGCCGGCGTGCTGCACCGCGACGTCAAGCCGCAGAACGTGCTGATGGCCGACGACGGGCGGGTGATGCTCACCGACTTCGGGCTGGCCACCTTCGACGGTGGCGACGGACTGACGACCGGGCCCGGAATGGTCCTCGGCTCGCCGCAGTTCGTCGCCCCGGAACGCGCGGCCGAGGGGGTGTCCAGCGTGGAGGCCGACCTGTGGTCGCTCGGCGCCACCCTGCACGCCGCCGTCGAGGGGCGCTCCCCGTACGCCCGCAGCACCGCGATGGCCACCCTCGCGGCGCTGGCCACCGAACCGCCCGACCCGGCGCCGCACGCCGGTCCGCTCGGACCGGCGCTGCAGGGGCTGCTGCGCCGCGACCCGCGACGACGGATCCGCCACGACGAGGCGGACCGGCTGATCGCGGCGGCCGAACAACCGTCCGCCCCGGAGCCGCCCACGGTGGTGCTCCCCGTCGCCCGCCCGGCGGGCAGCGTGCCACCACCGCCGCCCTGGCCCGGCGTGCGGGACCGCTCCGACACCGGCGCCGCGGAATCGGGCGACGCCGACCGGTCCGGCGCGACGTCCACCGGCGGACGGCAGCCGGGCGAGGCGGTCCCGGCCGGTGCCGCGCTGCCCGTCGCCGGCCGTCCGGGAATCGAGCAGGAACGCGAGGCCACCCGCGCCACCCCGGTCGCCACGCGGGCGGCGGCCGACCGGCTCGCCGTGCTCAAGGGTGCCCTGGCCCGGCTGCGACTCACCCCGCGCCGGGTGGCGCTGGTGGTGACGGCGCTGGGCGTGGCGGCGGCCACCGGGATCGGCACCGCCTTCGCGCTCGTCGGCGACGGGTCGAACCGCTCACCGACCGCGACGCCGGTCAGCGCGTCCACCCCCGACAAATCTCCCGCCGGACCCCTCGACGCACCGTACGGCCGCCGGCCGGACCGGCCCCCGCCGGGCGGTGACCGTCCGGTGGGCCCCCCACCCTTCCCGTGCCTGCGGCCCAACCCGATCGGCGAACCGATCGTCGCCCGGCCCGGCACGGCCGACGGCGGCTTCCGTCCGCCCGCCGGCTGGACCTGGCACGTGGAGGAAGGCTGGCGGGTCGCGGTGCCCGTCGGCTGGCTCCGCTTCACCGAGAACGAGGTTGCCTGCTTCCGCGACCCGTCCAGCCTCCGCACGCTCAGCGTCGAACCCGTCGCCGACCACCTCGACCCGGTGGCCTGGTTACGGGCCGAGGAGCACCGGCTGCGCGACGCCGGCACGCTCCCCGGGTACGCCAAGGTGCGCCTCGGCGCGTCCGGCGACCGGGGCGCACAGTGGGAGTGCCGCTGGACGGCCCCGTTCGGCAAGCGACAGCACGCGCTGCGCCTGTTGCCGGGCGACGAGGCCGGCGCCTGGATGCTCGGCTGGAGCGCGGCGGACGACGACTGGGCCGCCTCGGCCGGGCAGCTCACCGTGGTGCGGCAGAGCTTCCGGGGCCGCGTCACCGAGGTGGTCTCCCCCACCTGACACCCACCCACGATCCCGGCCGCGCTGCCGATGAGAAACCGCAGGCTGCTCGATATCGTGTACCAGGGGTAGCCAAGGGGGAACGCCGTGCAGCAACTGCTGGTCGCCGGGCGGTACCGGCTGCGCGATCTGGTCGGCAGCGGCGGGATGGGCCGGGTCTGGCTGGCCCGCGACGAGATGCTGCACCGAGACGTCGCCGTCAAGCAGGTGGTCCCGCCGCACTGGCTGGCCGAGGCCGAGCGCGACGAGTTGCGACTGCGCACGTTGCGCGAGGCGCGGACCGCGGCCCGGCTCAACCACCCCAACGTGGTCCGGCTCTACGACGTGGTGCACGACCGGGACAGCCCGTGGATCGTGATGGAGTACGTGCCGTCGCGCTCCCTGCAGGAGCTCATCACCGCCGAGGGGCCGCTGGACCCGGGGCGTACCGCGCGGATCGGGCTGGCGGTGCTGGCCGCGTTGCGCGCCGCGCACGCCGCCGGGGTGCTGCACCGCGACGTCAAGCCGCACAACGTGCTGGTCGCCGACGACGGGCGGGTGATGCTCACCGACTTCGGGCTGGCCACCTTCGACGGTGGGGACGGCCTGATGACCGGGCCGGGGCAGGTCTTCGGCTCACCGCAGTTCGTCGCCCCGGAGCGGGCCCGGGACGGCGTCTCCGACCCGCGCACCGACCTGTGGTCGCTGGGCGCGACGCTGTACGCGGCCGTGGAGGGCCGGGCCCCGTACGCCCGGTCGAGCGCGATGGCGACGCTGAGCGCGCTGGCCACCGAGCCGCCCGACCCGGTGCGCCGGGCCGGGCCGCTGCGGCCGGTGCTGGAGGGACTGTTGCAGCGCGACCCGTGGCGACGGCTGACCGCCCTGGAGGTCGAACCGCTGCTGCGGGCGGCGCTCACCGCCGCAGCGAGTGAGCTGCCCGTGGCCGGCCGACGTCCCGACGCCGTCGACGGGCCGGCGGTGGACGTTCAGGTGCCGACGGACCTCCGGCCGTGGCGCCCCACCGCGCCGGTGGCCGGGACCGCGGTGACGGTCGTCCCGCCGGGCACCGCCCGACGCCGCCGGTGGGCGCTGATCGCTGCGGCCGTCGCGAGCGCCCTGCTGGTCGGCGCCGGGATCGCGGCGGTGCTGCGCGACGACGACCGGGCGGCGCGCGCCCCCGGTGGCGGCGGGGGCGCGACCGCCGCCCGGCCCGCGGCCTTCCCCTGCGCCACGCCCGCCCCGGCGGACGCCACCCCGGTCCCCTCCGTGCCGCCGCCGGCCGGCGAGCCCGCACTGGTTCCGGGGTGGACCTGGTACGAGGATCGCACCGGCTTCCGGATCGCCGCGCCGGCGCGCTGGCTGCGCTTCGCCGACGGCGCGGCCACCTGCTTCCGTGAACCGGGCGGCGCGCGGATGCTCAGCGTGGCCCCCGGTGTCGCGCCGCCGGACCCGGTCGCCCACTGGCGCGCCGAGGAGCGGCGGCTGACCGGCGACGGGGCGCTGCCCGGCTACCGCCGGGTGGAGATCTCCCGGCTGGACCTGTTCCGGGGCGGGGCGCTGTGGGAGTGCTCCTGGCTCAACGCGGCCGGCGTCCAGGTGCACACCGCCCGGCTGATCGTGGCCGTCGCCGCAGGTCGCGCCTACACCGTCTCATGGTTGACAGAAGAGTTCGACTGGCAGGTCAACGCGACATACTTCCTGATGATCCGGCAGAGCTTCCGGCCCGCGACCTGACACCCTCCCCTGTGGACCGTCCGGGTGATTGCCCCTCCGGCGGCGGCTCTGACACAGTGGCGTAGCTTTGTCGATCAAGAACCTGGGGAGGGCGACGCGACATGATGGGACCGTCCCACGCGCTGTCCGGCGCGGCGGTGTGGCTGACCGGCTCGTGGGCGCTGGACCAGTTCGCCGACTACCACCAGTCGCCGTTGGCGCTGGCCGTCGGCACCGCGGTCTGCGCCGGCGGGGCGCTCTTCCCCGACCTCGACCTCTCCGGCAAGGTGACCCGCAACCAGGGCGGCGCGACGGTGGCCCGCACCTTCGGGGTCTTCTCGCTCTTCATCGCCGAGGTGATGGAGAAGATCTCGCTGGGCGTCTACTACGCCACCAAGCTGAGCCGGGACCCGCGCCGCAACAACGGCCACCGGACGCTGACCCACACCCTGCCGTTCACCGCGCTGGTCGGCTGGGGCACCACCGCGCTCTGCACCGCGTACGGCAAGTGGGCCGTGGTGAGCATCCTGTTCTTCATGATCGGACTGGCCCTGCGCGGGCTCTTCGACCAGTGGGCCGAGCGGGCCGGCTGGGTCATCGTGACGCTGGCCTCGGCCGCCGCCGCCTGGTTCACCTTCGCCAACCTGCCCGGCGACCGGGGCTATCCGATGATCGGGCTGGCCGTCGGGGTGGGCTGCTTCGTGCACATCCTCGGCGACATGATCACCAAGGCCGGGGTGCCGATCCTCTGGCCGATCCCGATCAAACGGCGGATGTGGCTGATGATCGGCCTGCCCAACGGCATCGCGCTGCGTACCGGCAGCAAGGCCGAGGTGATCGTGCTGCGCACCGCGCTCACCGTGCTCTCCGTGCTCGCCACGCTCGGGCTGGTGGCGCCGTCGGTGCTGCAGCGATTCAACATCGAGGTGTGAGCAGCCACGGGCCGGCGCCGGCCGGCGACGACGAGGTACCGGCGTTCTGCCGCCACCTGGGCATTCCCGGGCTGGCCGACGTGCACGTGCACTTCCTCCCGCCCCGCCTGCTGCGGCGGGTGTGGGCGTACTTCGACGCGGCCGGGCCGCTGGTCGGCACCGAGTGGCCGATCCGGTACCGGTGGAGCGACGACGACCGGGTCGCGCACCTGCGGCGGATGGGCGTACGGGCGTTCAGCGCGCTGGCGTACCCGCACAAGCCCGGCATGGCGGCGGAGCTGAACCGGTGGACGCTGGACTTCGCCCGGGCCACCCCGGGGTGCCTGCCCTCGGCGACCTTCTTCCCGGAGCCGGACGCGCCCCGGTACGTCGCCGAGGCGCTGGACGACGGGGCCCGGGTGTTCAAGGTGCACGTCCAGGTCGGCGGGTTCGCCCCGACCGACCCGGCACTGGACAAGGTGTGGGGGCTGCTCGCCGACGCGGGCGTGCCGGTGGTGGTGCACGCCGGGCACGCGCCGGTCGGCACCGCGCACACCGGGCCGGAGGGCTTCGCGGCCCTGCTGGCCCGGCACCCGCGGCTGAGCGCGATCGTGGCGCACCTGGGCGCGCCCGACTACGCCGCCTTCCTCGACCTGGCCGAGCGCCACGAGCGGGTACGACTCGACACCACCATGGCGTTCACCCCGTTCTTCGACCGCTTCGTGCCCTTCCCCGCCGGTGAGCTGCCCCGGCTGCGCGAGCTGGGGCTGGCCGGCAAGGTGCTGCTGGGCAGCGACTTCCCGAACATCCCCTACCCGTACGCCGAGCAGCTCGCCGGGCTGGTCCGGCTCGATCTGGGCGACGACTGGCTGCGCGCGGTGTGCTGGCACAGCGCCGCCGACCTGTTCGACCTCCGCTGAGCGCTGCGCCGAGCGCGACCGCCGCCGGGCGGCGACCAGCGTCCCGGCGACGTGCCGAGCCAGCACAGTGATCACCGACCGCACCTCCCCCGGGCGGGGCGTCGCGTCCCGCACCTCAGGTGCAGGCGTGCTGCACCGGCGACGGGGCCGGCTCAGACGCCGACGCGTTGCGGCGGGACGGTGAGGCCGTAGAGCGCCATCAGCTCCGGTGTGTCGACCCGGCTGCCGTCGGCCACCGAGTCGCAGGCGATGTCGACGATCTGGTCCTTGTGCGCCAGCAGGTACGGCCGGGCGCCGACGTCGGCGCTGGCCAGGGTGGCGATGCCGGACCAGTGCCGCCGGCCGAACAGCATCGGGTAGCCGCGCAGCCCGTCGTAGGTGGCGCAGACCAGCACGTCCGGATACGGCAGGGCGGCCACCCGGCGTACCGCCGCGGGAGTGAGGCCCGGCATGTCCACCGGCACCACCACCACGGCCTCGATCCCGCCGTCGGTGAGCGCGGCCAGGCCGGCCCGGATGGAGGAGCCCACCCCGGTGCCCCAGGCCCGGTTGACCACCACCGTGACGCGGCTCAGGTCGGCGGTCTCCCGCACCTGGTCGGCGGCCGCGCCCAGGACCACCACGATCTGCTCGCAGCCCGCCTCGGTCATCGTGTCGATCATCTGGTTCACCAGGGGCGTACCGCCCTGGTGCAGCAGCGCCTCCGGTCCGCCGATCCGGCGTCCCCCGCCCGCTGCGATGATCATCCCTGCGATCCGGTTCAGCTGCGCCACCTCCGTCGTGAAGACGGACCGGAGCAGAGCTGCCCGGCCCGTTGCGCACACCGGACCCAACGAGCACCCGGGGCGCCGGGTAGCGGGGCAAATAGGAAAATCGTGCGCTATGCCGCGTCGGCGTAGCAGTCGACGATGGACAGATCCAGCGGGAACCGGACCGGAGTGTCCCCGAACAGCAGCGCCGACGCCCGGTCGCCGGAGCGGCCGACCGCCTCGGCGACCGCCTCGGCCTGCCCGGCCGGACAGTGCACCAGCACCTCGTCGTGCTGGAAGAAGACCAGCTCGGCATCGGTGCCGGCCAGCTCGCCCCGGAGCGTGGCGAGCAGCGTCGAGGCCCATTCGGCGGCGGTGGCCTGGATGACGAAGTTGCGGGTGAACCGCCCCCGCGAGCGGGCCGCCCGGGCGCGCGGGGACTGCGGGTCGGCGCCGGGATCGACGCTCGCCTCGTCGCCGTCGACGAAGCCCGCCGTGCCCGGCGGGCAGGTGCGCCCGAGCCAGGAGCGGACCAGCCCGCCCGCCTCGCCGGTGCGGGCCGCCGCCTCCACGTAACCGAATGCCGTCGGGTAGCTGCGCCGCAGCACCGCCAGCGCGGGCAGCGCCGCCCCGCCGGTCTGGCCGTACATCGCGCCGAGCAGGGCCACCTTGGCGCGGGCCCGGTCACCGCCGAAGGCGTCCTGGGCCAGCGCCGCGTAGAGGTCACCCGCCCCGCCCGCCGCGGCGAGCCGGGCGTCGCCGGAGACCGCGGCGAGCACCCGCGGCTCCAGCTGACCGGCGTCGGCGACCACGAACCGCCAGCCCGGGTCGGCCACCACCGCCCGCCGGATCACCTTCGGGATCTGCAACGCGCCACCGCCGCGGGTCGCCCACCGGCCGGAGACCACCCCGCCGGGGACGTACTCCGGCTGGAAGCGGCCGTCGCGCACCCAGGCGTCCCGCCAGGCCCGGCCGTGCGCCGTCCAGATCCGGTAGAGCTCCTTGTATTCCAGCACCAGCGGCACCGCCGGGTGGTCGACGCCGCGCAACACCCAGGCCCGGGTGTTGGGCAGCTCCACCCCGGCCCGGGCGAAGGCCCGCAGCAGCTCCGCCGGGGAGTCGGCGTGCACCTGGCGTACGCCGAAGGCGTCGGCGATCCGGGCGGCCAGCTCGGCCAGCCGCCGGGGCGGCCCGCCGACCGGGGACGCCTCACCGAGCAGCTCGTCGAGGATCGCGTCGTGCACGTCGGCGCGCCAGGGCAGGCCGGCGGCGCCCATCTCCACCGCCACCAACGCGCCGGCCGACTCGGCGGCGACCAGCAGCCGGAACCGGCCCGGGTGCTCCGTCGCCGCGATCCGGGCGAGCTGGTCGGCGTACACCCGCACCAGGGCCTCGATGCCCGGACCCGGCGGCCCGGGGACGGCCTCGAAGAGGGCGCCCTGGCCGTTTCCGGGGGGCGCGGGCGGACGCGGCGGCGGGTCGGGTGGCACGGCCGCGCCGGTGAGCCGGGCGTACGCGGCGGCGAGCGAGCGCGGCTCGCCCCAGCGGCCCGCGTTGCCGAGCAGCAGGGCCTCGGTCAGCTCGACGTCGTGGCAACGCTCGACCCGCACCCCGGCGCGCAGCAGCGCCGGGTAGAGCGCCACGCCCGACGGCCAGACCCAGCGCGGGTGGGCGGCGGCCTCCCGCGCGGCGACGGCGGCGGCGAGGTCGACGGCCACCTCGGCCGCGCCGGCCGGACGCCCCTGGGCGTCGAGAGGCTGGAGCACTCCCCCGCCCCGCTCGTCCGCCACCACCGCCACCAGCACGGATGCGATTCTGCCTCGCCCCTGTGACACCGGCGCCGCCGCACGCCCGCGCCGCTGTCCCGGATGCGCGTCCGCCGGCCGCGCCGTCACCGTCGCGGGCGGGCCCGCACGTGCCGCCCCCCGGTTTGCGGCGTGTCGGGGTGTCGGCGGCACGGGATGCGCCGACCCGCCGCAAAGCGGGAGCTTGGGCGGGCCGCGGGAAGCCGACATACGGGTCGGTGCGGCGTCGAAGTGATCGGTAGCGTGGGCGGGTGCCCCCGCAGATCCCCCATCCCGAACCCGGCATCGCGGACACCAGGGGGCCGTTGCGCTACATCTGGTGGCTGATCCGCTGCCAGCCCTGGCGGGTGCTGCGCGGCAGCCTGCTCGGCACGGCCTGGATGATCGGGCTGTCGGTGCGGCCCTGGCTGATCGCCCGCGCGGTCGACGACGGGCTGCGCGCCCACGACAACCGCGCCCTGTGGCTTTGGATCGCGGCGATCGTCGTGGCGGGCGTCGGACTGTCGTACCTGGGCATCATGCGCCACCGCACGATGACCTTCATCCGGGAGGACGCGAAGGCCCGCTCGGCCGCCGTGGTGCTGCGGCAGCTCTCCCGGATCGGCGCGGTGCTGCCCCGCCGGGCGGCCGCCGGCGAGGTGGCCACCGTCGGCGGCTCCGACATCGACTGGACGGCGCAGGTGCTGACGCTGACCGGGCCGGGGGTCGGCGCGGTCGTCGCCTACGCGGTCATCGCCGTCGTGCTCTGGTCCATCTCCCCCTTCCTCGCGCTCTGCGTGCTCATCGGCGTGCCGGCGGTCGGGCTGGTGGTCGGGCCCCTGCTGCGCCGCCTCGAACGGGCCGAGTCCGTCTACCGGCAGCAGCAGGGCGCGCTCACCGCCCGCTCCGGCGACATCGTGGCCGGGCTGCGGGTGCTCGCCGGGGTCGGCGGCCGGGACCTGTTCGCCCGCCGCTACGCCACCCGGTCGCGAGCCCTGCTCGCCGAGGGCTACCGGGTCGGTGCGGTCAACAGCTGGATCGACGCGGCCACGGTCGCGATTCCCGGGCTCTTCCTCGCGGCGGTGGTCTGGCTCGCGGCCCGGATGGCGGTGACCGGCGACATCAGCATCGGGGAGCTGGTCGCCGTCTACGGCTACGTGGCGACCCTCGTAGTGCCGGTCTGGTTCCTGCTGGAGGGCAGCCACCAGCTGATCCGCGGCCGGGTGGCCGCCCGCCGGATCGTCGCCCTGCTCGACCTGACCCCGGACGACGTCGGCGGTCCCCGCACCGGTGCCGGTGGGCGACCTCCGGTGCCCGGTGCCCGCCGGCCGGAGGCGGCACCCGCGCCCGCCGGCCCCGCCGACCTGCACGACCCGGCGACCGGGCTGACCGTCCGCGCCGGCCGGCTCACCGGCGTCGCCGCCGACGACCCGGCCGAGGCGCTGGCGCTGGCCGACCGGCTCGGGCGGTACGCCGTCTCCGACGCCACCTGGGGCGGCGTGCCGCTGACCGGGATCGCGCTGGACGAGGTGCGGGCCCGGATCCTGGTCGCCGACCACGACTCGTACCTGTTCGCCGGGAGCCTGCGCGACATCCTGCGCCCCCGGCCGGGCGCCGACGACCGCCCCGGGCCGGGAACCGACGACGACCTGGTGGCGGCGCTGCGCGCCGCGTCCGCCGAGGACGTCGCCGAGGCCCTGCCGGACGGGCTCGACACCCCGCTCGACGCCCGGGCCCGGACGCTCTCGGGCGGCCAGCGGCAACGGATCCGCCTGGCCCGGGCGCTGCTCGCCGAGCCGGAGGTGCTGATCCTTCTCGACCCGACGTCCGCCGTGGACGCGCACACCGAGGCGCGGATCGCCGAGCGGCTGCACGCCGCGCGGGCCGGCCGGACCACGCTGCTGCTCGCCACCTCGCCGCTGCTGCTCGGCCGGGCCGACACGGTCGCCCACCTCCGGGCGGGCCGGATCGTCGCCACCGGCAGCCACGCCGACCTGCTCGAGCGGGACCCGGGCTACCGACGGCTGGTCGCCCGGGACAGCGCCGAGCCCGACCTCGACCGGCCCGCCGACGCCGAGGGGGCCTTCCCGTGAGCGCGCTGCCGGTGGCCGACCGGAGCACGGTACGCCGGGCGCTGCGGGACCTGATCGGCCGGCACCGCCGCGCGGTGCTGGCCGTCCTGGCGCTGCACAGCGCCGCCGCGATCGCCGGGCTCGCCCCGCCGTGGCTGCTGGGCCGCATCGTCGACGGGGTGACCGGGGGCGCCGGCGTCGCCACCGTGGACCGGCTGGCGCTGGCGATCGGCGCGGCGGTCCTGGTGCAGGCGCTGCTCTCCCGGTACGCCCAGTACGCGGGCCACCGGTTCGGGGAGCGGGCCGTGGCGGAGCTGCGCGAGGACTTCGTCCGGCGGACGCTCGGGCTGCCCGTCTCCGTCGTCGAGCGGGCCGGCTCCGGGGACCTGGCCACCCGCAGCTCGGTCGACGTGTCCACGGTGGGGACCACTGTCCGGGACGTGGTGCCCACCATCGTCATCGCCTCGGTGCAGCTGACCCTGCTGTTCGGAGCGGTCTTCCTGCTGCACCCGCTGCTGGGCCTCGCGGCGCTGACCGGGCTGCCGTCGATCGGCGCGGTCACCCGCTGGTACCTGCGCCGGGCCAGCCCCGCGTACCTCACCGAGGGCGCGGCCGCCGCCGCGCTGACCGAGACGCTGACCAGCACCGCCGACGGCGCCCGCACCGTCGAGGCGCTCCGCCTCGCCGACGACCGGATCGCCCGCGGCACCACGCGCATCGCCCGGCTGTGGGCCGCCCGGCGGGCGACGCTGGGGCTGCGCACGGTGTTCTTCACTGTGGTGGAGGCCAGCTACCCGCTCCCGGTCGCCGCGGTGCTGCTGGTCGGCGGGTACCTGCTCGCCCGGGGTTCGGTCTCGCTCGGCGCGGTGGTCGCCGCCGCGCTCTACCTGCAACAGGCCATCGAACCGCTGGACCGGCTGCTGCAGTGGACGGAGCAGGCGCAGCGCGGCTTCGCCTCGTTCGCCCGGGTGCTCGGCGTCGGCCTGGTGCCACCCGAGTCGCCCGGCGCCGCCTGCACCCCGCGGGATGAGCGCCTCGTGGTGCGCGGGGCGCGCTTCTCCTACGCCCCGGGGCACGACGTGCTGCACGGCATCGACCTGGAGGTACGCCCCGGCGAGCGGCTCGCCGTCGTGGGCCCGTCGGGGGCCGGGAAGTCCACCCTGGCCCGGCTGCTGGCCGGGATCGACGCGCCCCGGCAGGGCGTCGTCAGCATCGGCGGCTGCCCGGTCACCGACCTCGACCCGGCCGAGCGCCGCCGGCGGATCGCCCTGGTGACCCAGGAGCACCACGTCTTCATCGGCTCGGTGCGCGACAACCTCGCCTTCGCCGCCCCGGACGCCACCGACGAGCAGATGCGCTCCGCGCTGCGCACCGTGGGCGCCGACTGGTACGCCGAGCTGCCCGACGGCCTGGACACCCCGCTCGGCGACGGGGCCCGGCAGCTTGCCGCGGCCGAGGCCCAGCAGCTCGCCCTGGCCCGGCTGGTGCTCGCCGACCCGCACACGCTGATCCTCGACGAGGCGACCGCCGCGCTCGACCCGACCACCGCCCGGCGCACCGAGCGGGCCCTCGCCGCCGTGCTGACCGGGCGTACCGTCATCGCGATCGCACACCGGCTGAACACCGCGCACGACGCCGACCGGGTGGCCGTCCTCTCCGACGGCCGGATCACCGAGATCGGCAGCCACCACGACCTGGTCCGCGCCGACGGCGCCGGAGGTGAGGCCGGACTGGATCTGCCGCTGGAAGAGCGCGTAGACGAGGATCATCGGCAGGATGGCGATGGTCAGTGCGGCGAAGAGGCCGGACCAGTCCGCCTCGTAGCCGGCGTTGACCGAGATGTCGGCGATGCCCTGGGTTAGCACCCACTTGTCCTTGGCGTTGGAGAGCAGCACCAGCGGCAGCTGGTACTGCGCCCACTGGCCGATGATGTTGAAGATCGCCACGCTGATCAGGCCCGGCTTGGCCATCGGCAGCATCACCTGGAAGAACAGCCGGGTGTGCGAGCAGCCGTCGATCATGCCGGCCTCGGCCACCGAGTTCGGCAGCGTCTTGAAGAACGCGGCCAGGAAGAAGATCGTGAACGGCAGCGAGTAGGCGATGTAGACCAGGATCACGCCGGTGTGGGTGTCCAGCAGGCCCAGGTTCTTCACCACGAAGAAGAGCGGCACCAGGGCCAGGAAGACCGGGAAGGCCAGCCCCGAGACGAACAGGTAGTAGATCGCCCGGTTGCCCCAGAACTTGTAGCGGGCCAGCACGTACGCGGCCATCGAGCCGAGCAGCATGGTGCCTAAGGTGCTGCACGCCACCACGAAGACGCTGTTCAGGAAGTACCGGCCGACGTGCGCCTTGGTCCAGGCCCGGCCGAAGTTCTCCCAGCGCAGCTCCGCCGGGAGCGTCCACGGGCTGCTGAAGATCTCGCTGGTGTTCTTGAAGGCGGCCAGGAACGTCCAGAGGATCGGCACGATCACGATCACCGCCCAGACGGCGAGCGAGATCTGCCCGAGGCTGCTGAGCAGCCGTACCTCCTGGTGCTGGCGCTTGCGGCGGCGGGCGTCGGGGGCCGCGGCCGGCGGCGTGGCCCCGGACGTCGGCGGCAGCGTCGTCTGCGATGTCATCTCAGTACTCCACGCTTTCCCGCTTGGTCAGCCGCAGCGTCAGCGCCGCGAACGTGAGGGTGAGGAAGAACAGCGCCACGCCCATCGCCGAGGCGTAGCCGTACTTCGAGTAGACGAAGGCGTTGCGGTAGATCTCCACCGCCAGCACCGTCGTCGCGCCGTCCGGGCCACCGTTGTCCACCGAGAGGACCGCGACGATGGCGAACGCGTCGAACGCGGCGATGCCGAGATAGACCCAGGCCACCTGGAGGGTGTCCCAGAGCAGCGGCAGGGTGACCCGGAAGAAGAGGGTCACCTTGCTCGCCCCGTCCATCTCGGCCGCCTCGTAGATCTCGCCCGGGATGGAGGCCATCCCGGCCGAGAAGAGCACCACGTAGAAGCCGACGGCCTGCCAGACCAGCACCGCGATGATCGACCAGAGCGCCAGGTTCGGCTTGACCAGGAAGAGCACCGGGTCGAGGCCGAGCTTCATCAGCACACCGTTGATCAGCCCGGACTCGTTGGGCCGGTAGACCATCTGGAACAGCACCGCGATGATGGCCACCGCCAGGACCTGAGGGAAGAAGAACACCACCCGGTAGAACTTCGCCCCCCGGACCCCCTGGCGCTGCCCACCCACGCTCCGCCCGCCCACGTTGAGCAGGAAGGCGAAGAAGAGCGCGATGACGATGGTGATCAGCGGCAGGGCAAGCAGCAGTACGCCGTGGTGCTGGACCGCCTTCCAGAAGCTGCCGTCCTCGAGCAGCCGCCGGTAGTTGTCCAGGCCCACCCACTGCGGGGCGGAGAGCCCCCGCCAGTTGGTCATCGAGATCTGGAACGCCTGCGCGTACGGCGCGATGACGAAGACGACGTACAGCGTGACCGGGGCGAAGAGGAACCCGATCACAAATGGATACTTGCCGTGCCGCATGATCCCGCTACTCCGATCGGTCAGCGCTTGAACTTGGCGACGGAGCTGTCCTTCTTGATCGCGTCGGCGCGCTTCTGGATCCGCTCCACGAAGGCGTCCGCCTTGATCCGGCCGAACATCAGCTCGTTGGTGGCGGTGCGCGCCTCCGTGTCGAGCTCCTTGTACCAGCCGTCGAAGTACAGGTTGAACACGTCCTGGCCGGCCGCCTTGAGGGCGGCCTGCGAGCTGGCCACACCCGGCGGGAAGGCGAAGCCCTCGCTGCCGGCGGTGACCACGGTCGGGGCCTTGACCACCTCGGTGAAGCCCTTGGCGCCCGCGACGGAGAGCATCTGGCGCATGTACTCCATACCGCCCCGCGGGTTCTTGGACTTGGCGGAGACGAAGTAGCCCTCACCGGCGGTGGCGCGCAGCGCCGTGGCCGGCAGCTTGTCCGAGGCGGACAGGCTCGGCACCGGCATCAGCTGGTACTCGAAGCCGGCCGGGGTGTCCTTCTTCTGCTCGCCCTCCAGCCAGTCGCCGCTGGGGTAGAAGGCCAGCTTGTACTGGTTCTGCCGCAGCTGCACGTCGGTGTGCTTGAGCCCCTCGAAGCTCTTGTCGACGTACTTGGCGCCGATCTCGGCCCACGCCTCGGCAGCCTGCTTGACCGCGTCCTGCTGCCAGGCGCCGTCCTCCAGGTTGTCGATGTTCTTCAGCACGTCCGTGCCGCCGATCTTGGCGGCGTGGGTGAGGATCACGTTCCACTGGTAGTAGGCGGCGTTCGCACCGGCGTAGCCGTACGGGGTGATGCCCTTGGCCTTGATCTTGTCGAGCAGGGCGGTGAACTCCGACCAGGTCTTGGCCGGCGCCCAGCCGTTGTCGTTGAACAGCTTGCCCGAGTACCAGATGCCGAAGACCGTGGAGACGTAGTAGAGCACGTACGGCTTGCCGTTGAACGAGCCCGCCTCGACGGTGCCCGGCACGACGGTGTCGCGGACCTTCTTGTTCGGGTCGTCGACCGACGGGGCGTCCCACAGCTCGGTGAGGTCCATCAGCTGACCGTCGGCCACCAGCGAGCCGAAGTCGATCAGCTTCTCGCCCGAGTTGTTGACGAACTCCGGCGGGTTGCCCGAGGCGAAGCGGGGCTGGAGCACCGTGGAGACCGCCTGGGTGGCCTGGTGCTTCACCTCCGCCTTGGGGAACGCCTTCTTGTAGAGCGGCTGGTGCACGTCGGTGGCGTACTTCTCGCCGTAGCCACCGTTGAAGATGACCACCTCCAGCGGCGCGTCCTCCTTGACGCCCAGCGGGTTGGTGGCGCTCTTGGTGCCCGTCTCGGCCTTGCTGCCGCCCTCGTCGGAGGTGCTGGTCGCGCAGGCGCCGAGCAGGCTGACCGCCGGGGTGGCGAGCAGGCCCGCGGCGGCGGCGCGGCCGAGCAGGGTACGGCGGCTGACCTCGGAAGGCTGGTCGGGGGTAATCGACATCGTCGTCTCTCCTTGTGGTGTCGGGTCAGGCGGTTCGCCGGAGACGCCCGGCGTACCGCGACTCGAGGGCGAGGTTGTGCTCGTCCCCGCCGGGGACGTTGGCGGAGAGGTAGATAGGGGGTACCTCTCCGGCCTGGTGGAACCGTCGTACGACCTCCGCGGTCAGCAGCTGCGCCAGCAGCGCGGTGGTGACCGAGGAGACCGCACAGACCGCGCCGCCGCCCTCGAGCGGCAGCAGTGCGTCGCCGTACGGCGCGCCGTTGTCCAGCACGACGTCGGCGAGATCGGCGAGCCGGTGACCGGACGGGTGGCGGGGAGCCACCCGGGCGGTGTGGGCGACCGAGGTGACCGCGATCAGCGGGTGGCCGCCGTCCTTGACCAGCAGCGCCAGCTCGACGACCGAGCCGTTGATGCCGGACTGCGAGGCGACGACGAAGACGTCGGCCGGGTGCGGGCCGGCGAGGGCGTGCAGCTGGTGGGCGACGGCCGGGTCGCGCTCCAGCTTGGGGTCGGCGAGCAGGGTGCGGGGCGCGTCGCCGTGCAGCACCAGGTCGTGCAGGGAGAGCCGGTTGGTGGGTACCAGCCCGCCGGCCCGGGCCACCAGCTCGGCGGCGAACGCCTCGGAGTGCCCGGCGCCGAAGGCCTGCAGCACCCCGCCCGAGCGCAGGCTGGCGACGATCAGGTCGGCGGCCCGGCCGATGGCCTCGGCCTGCGAGTCGACCACCCGGTCGAGGACCGGGCGGACGGCCTCGGCGTACCCCTGTGCACTGATCATGAGGCGGCCCCCTTCGCGGCCTTGTGCCCGTCGACGGCCTGGGCGGTACGCCGGAAGGCCGCGTGGGCGCGGTCGTGGGTGCGCTGCGCCACGGCGATGTAGAGCAGGTCGAGCACGACGAGCTGCGGGTGCCGGGCGGAGAGCGCGTCCGGCCGGAAGGTGGTGGCCTGGCTGGCGGTGAGCAGCACGATGTCGGCCAGCTCGGCCAGCGGCGAGCGGGGGAAGCCGGTCAGCGCCACGGTGGTCGCGCCCCGGCTGTCCGCCTCGGCCAGCATCTCGATGGTCTCCCGGGTCTGCCCGGTGTGCGAGATGCCGAGCGCGACGTCCCCGACGCCGAGCAGCGCGGCGCTGGCCAGCCCCTCGTGCACGTCGCTCCAGGCCCAGGCGGCCACCCCGATGCGGTGCAGGCTGAACTGCATCTCCTCGCCGACCAGGGCGCTGCCGCTGGCGCCGAAGATGTTCACCCGGGACGCTCCGGCGATGGCCACCGCGGCGCGTTCCACCTCGGCGAGGTCCAGCAGGGCGGCGGTGTCGTGCATGGCCCGGGTGTCGGCGGCCATGATCTGGTCGAGCACCCGCTCCAGGGGGTCGCTCGGCTGGATCTCGCGGCCGATGTCGACGGTCCAGCCGGCCGACCGGGCCCGGCCGGTCTCCGAGGCGATGCCGAGCCGCAGGTCGGCGTAGCCGTCGAAGCCCATGGCCCGGCAGAACCGGGTGATGGTGGCCGGGGAGGTGCCGCTGCGCTCGGCGAGTTCCACGATGGTGGCCCGGGCCGCCGCCTCCGGGTCGCTGAGCACGTGCTCAGCGACCCGGCGCAACGCCCCCGTCAGCTCGCCCGCACCGGCCCTGACCCGGGCCAGCACCCCGTCGGCGCCCCGCCGGTCGACCGTGTCGGCGTCGACCACCGCGGTCCCCGCGGAAGTGTCCACCTCATGATCCACCATCGGGAGCGCCTTTCGGATAAGACTGTTAACTGTTAGTGGTAAAAGTTCTTACTGAAGGCCCCTCCGTGTCAATAGCGTGGGCGAAGTTTTCAAACTGTTACCTGGCGCACAGGGCCTCGGCGGTCCCCCAGCTTGCCCCAGCGGCACGCGGCGGACCAGCATGAACCCACCCGTACCGCCGCACCGGGAGGCCCGTGAGCATGTCCGACACCGTCGTGGTCGGTCTCGACGTCGGAGGTACGTCCACCCGCGCCGCCGCGTTCACCCTCGCCGGGGAGCGGCTGGGCACCGGCCGGGGCGGCGGCGGCAACCCGACCAGTCACGGCGCCGAGCGCGCCGCCGGCGAGCTGCTGACCGCGCTGACCGGCGCGCTCACCGGGGTGGACCCCACCCGGGTACGCGCCGGCACCATCGGCCTCGCCGGCGCCGCCCGCCTGCTGGCCGACCCGGCGGGGCGGGCCGCCTTCGACCGGGCCTGGGCCGAAGCCGGCCTGCGCTGCCCGTACGCGGTGCACGGCGACGCCCTCGTCGCGTACGCGTCGGGCACCGCCGCCCCGGACGGCACCGTGCTGATCGCCGGCACCGGGGCGATCGCCGCCCAGGTACGCGACCTGCGGCTGGACCGGGTCGCGGACGGGCACGGCTGGCTGCTGGGCGACGCCGGCTCCGGCTTCTGGCTGGGGCGCGAGGCGGTCCGCCGGCTGCTGGCGACCCTGGACAGCGCCGCCGCGCCCGATCGGCTGGGCCGCCGGCTGCTCACCGAACTGCTCGGCTCGGCCGAGGTGGCGACCCGTACCCGGGACACCGTCGACGCGCTGGTCCAGGCGGTGACCACGCGGCCCCCGGTCGAGCTGGCCCGGCTCGCGCCGCTGGTGGTGACCGCCGCCGTCGAGGGCGAGCCGGAGGCGGTGGCGCTGCTCGACGCGGCCGCCGCGCACCTGGTGGACAGCGCCGCGCGGATCCGGCCGGCGGAGGCGGTCACCCCGATCGTGCTCGGCGGCGGACTGCTCACCGGCGACACGCCGCTGGCGGCGGCGGTCCGTGCCGAGGCGCACCGGCGCTGGCCGGGCGCCGCGGTGCGCACGGCCGGCGACGGCGCCGCCGCGGCGGCCTGGCTCGCCGCCCGGGAACTGCCCGAGGCCGGCGACCCGCTGGCCCTGCACGCCCTGCTGGTCCCCGCCGGCCGCTGAGCCCTCCCGGCCCTACCGTCAGGCCGGACCGGGCAGAAGGGTGATCAGTCTCGGTCAACTCTCACTTGAGCTGACCGGCGGTCAGGCCGGACTGCACCTGCCGCTGGAAGGCCACGTAGACCGCGAGCACGGGCAGCACCGCGATGCTGAGGCCGGCGAAGAGCCGGGCGTAGTCGCCGGCATAGCCCTGGCTGACCGAGAGGGCGAAGAGCCCCTGGGCGAGCATCCACTTCGACTCGTCGCCCTGCATCAGCACCTGCGGCAACAGGAACTGGTTCCAGTGGCTGAGGAAGTTGAAGATCGCGACACTGATCAGTCCCGGACGGGCCATCGGCAGCATCACCCGGAAGAAGAGCCGGAAGTGACCGCAGCCGTCGACCAGCGCCGCCTCCGCCACCGAGGTGGGCAGGGTGCGGAAGAAGGCGGTCAGGAAGAAGACCGTGAACGGCAGCGAGTACGCCGCGTACACCAGGATCAGGCCGGTCCAGGTGCCGAAGAGCCCGGCGTTGCGGACCACGAAGAAGAGCGGCACCAGGGCGAGGAAGACCGGGAACATCAGGCCGCCGACGAAGAGGTAGTAGACGACCTGCCGGCCCCGGAACTCGTACCGGGCGAAGACGTACGCGGCGGTGGCGCCCATCAGCATGGTCAGGCTGACCGACCCGGCCACCACCACCAGGCTGTTGAGGAAGTACCGGCCGATGTGCGCGCCCGTCCAGGCCCGGGACCAGTTCTCCAGGCGCAGCGTCTCGGGCAGCCCCCAGGGGTCGGCCAGGATCTCGCCGTTGCTCTTGAACGAGCTGACGAACATCCAGAGCAGCGGCAGCACCGTCAGCGCGGCCCAGACCAGCAGGAAGCCGTGCGAGAAGACGTTGGCGACGCCGAGTTCCCGGCGCACGGCGCGATCGGCCTTCGAGGCGGGTGCGGCCGCAGCCACCACACCATCCGAGGTCTCTAGGACTGTCATGTGGCTCGCGGCGCAGATCGGCCCGACGCTCCTCGGCGCAGGCCCACGCCGCCACCTCCCCACGGAAATTGTCGGAGCGTACCCATAGCATGCGGACCATGACGGAGGTGGTGAAGCGGACGTTCAAGTACCGCTTCTTTCCGACGGCAGAACAGGCCGCTCAGCTCAATCGCACGTTCGGCTGCGTCCGATGGGTCTACAACAAGGCCCTGCAGGAACGCAGTTCGACCTGGAAGACACAGCGCAGAGGAACCACGTACGCCGAATCTTCTGCTGCGCTGACGCAGTGGAAGAAATCTGAGGAGTTTGCGTTCCTCAACGAGGTGTCCTGCGTCCCGCTTCAGCAAGCGATCCGACACCTCCACTCGGCCTTTACAGCGTTCTTTGCCAAGAGGGCTCGATACCCCCGCTTCAAGTCCAAGCACCGTTCGCGGGCAACGGCAATCTTCACCCGTTCCGCCTTCACGTGGCGAGAAGGGCGGCTGATGCTCGCCAAGATGCCGCAGCCGCTCAACATCGTCTGGTCGCGTCCACTTCCGCCAGGTGCGGTACCCTCCACGGTTATTGTGTCTCGGGACAGAGCAGGACGCTGGTTCGTGTCCCTCCGGATCGAAGACGCAACAATTCACACGCTGCCGAAGGCCATCGGCGCCGTTGGGGTGGACGTCGGCATAACCACCCTCGCGACGCTGTCCACGGGCGAGGTGGTGGAAAATCCCCGCCATGAACGGCGGGACCGGCGGAAGCTCGCCCGAGCACAGCGCCTCCTCTCCCGCAAGGTGGCCAGCTCCCGCAACCGGGAAAAAGCCAGCGTCAAGGTAGCGAGGATCCACTGCCGGATCAGCGATCGACGCCACGACCACCTGCACAAGCTGACAACTCGACTGATCCGTGAGAACCAAACGGTCGTCGTCGAGACGCTCAGCATCCGCAACATGATGCGAAACCGCACGTTGGCGAGGGCGATCGCTGACGCGGGTTGGTACCGCTTGCGCTCCATGCTGGAGTACAAGGCCCGCTGGTATGGACGGACGGTGATCGCGACCGACCGGTGGCTTCCGTCGTCGAGGCGCTGCTCGGCATGCGGAGCGATCAACAATGCGCTGCGTCTGTCTGACCGTCTTTGGACGTGCGACTGTGGACTTATCCACGATCGGGATGTGAATGCCGCCAGAAACATCCTCGCCGCCGGGCTGGCGGAGAGGGAAAACGCCTGTGGAGGGAAGGTAAGACCGTTGTCGCAACAGCGCCAACGGCGCGACCCGACGAAGCAGGAAACCGGACGAGCAATCGTCGGACCTCATGCCCGAAGGGGCAGCGAGGGAGGTCAAGAGTACTCGATTCGGTCGCGTCGGCCGGCGCGCAGGGACAGCACCGCGACCGACAGGGTCAGGAAGAACATCACCACGCCGATCGCCGAGGCGTAGCCGAACTTGGTCTCGCTGCCGAACGCCGTGTCGTACATCCGCACGCCGATCACGTCGGTGGAGAAGTTGGGGCCGCCGTTGGTCATCAGCTGCACCAGGATGAAGCCGTCCAGGGCGAAGATGGCCAGGTAGACCCAGGCGACCTGGACGGTGTCCCAGAGCAGCGGCAGGGTGACCCGGCGCAGGGTGGTCAGCCGGGACGCGCCGTCGAGCATGACCGCCTCGTAGATCTCCTTCGGCACCGCCGACATCGCGGCGCCGAAGAGCACCACGTAGAAGCCGACGTTGCTCCAGACCATCACGGCCAGCACGCACCAGAAGGCGGTCCGCGGATCGCCGAGCCAGGTCGGCGAGGCGAGCCCCACCGCGTGCAGCGCGCTGGTCAGCAGGCCCTTGTTGGGGTGGTAGACCTCCTTCCAGAGCAGCGCGATGATCACCACCGAGAGCACCTGGGGGAAGAAGTAGACGGTGCGGTAGAGCGCGCTGCCGCGTACCCCGGTCACGCCGGCGCGGCCCTTGCGCCCGCCCATGTTGAGCATGGTGGCGAAGAAGAGCCCGAGCACGATGGTCAGCACCGGGACCAGGGCCAACAGGACGACGTTGTTCTTCAGCGCGTTCCAGACGTAGTCGTCGCGCCAGAGCGCCTTGAAGTTGGCCAGCCCCACGGAGTTGGCGTCGGCGGAGTAGCCGAGCCAGTCGGTGGTGGAGATCTGGAACGCCTGCAGGTACGGCGATACGACGAAGACGACGTAGAGCAGCACCGGCGGCACCAGGAAGGTGATGATCAGCGGGTACTTGCCATGTTTCACGGTGGGCCCCAACTCCCGGCGGGCGGCCGATGGGGACGCCGGTGCGTCCCCATCGGCCGGGATGTCACGCGGTGCGCTTGTACTTCTTGACCGAGCTGTCCTGGGCGATCGAGTCGGCGCCCTTCTGGCACTGGTCGAGGAACTCCGCCGGGCCGATCCGGCCGCTGAAGAACTCGCCGCACGCGGCGTCGACGAGGTTGCGCTCCAGCTTGCGGTAGTAGTTGTTGTAGACCCAGTTGAAGCCGTTGGCGCCGGACGCGTCGAGCGCCTTGACCACGGTGGCCAGCCCGTACGGCAGCTCGATGCCCTCGGCGGCGCCGGCGACCACGGTGAGGCTGGAGACCTTCTTCGTGAAGTCCTGCGCGCCCTTCTTGGAGAGCATGGTCCGGAAGAACTCCAGGCCGCCGGCCACGTTCTTCGCCTTCGCCGGCACCATGAACGGCTCGCCGGCGGTGCCCCGGACCGCCTCGAACGGCAGCTTGTCGCCGCTGCCCAGGCTGGGCGTCGGCTGCACGGTCATGTTGAACCCGGCCGGGGTGACGTCCTTCTGCTCGCTCTCCAGCCAGGAGCCGCAGGAAATGAAGGCGGCCTTGCCCTGGCACCAGGCCGTCTGCGCCTGCTTGTGGTCCAGGCCGGGCGAGCCTTCCAGGATGTACTTGTCCTTCACGATCTGGTGCCAGGCGTCGGCCGCGGCCTTCATCGCGTCGGACTTCCACGCGTTCGGCTCCAGGTTGTCGATCGCGGTGGCGACCGAGGGCCCGCCGAACTTGATCGCGGTCGAGATCAGCGGCCAGCTCATGTAGCGGGGGTGCAGGCCGGCGTACGTCCACGGGGCGATGCCGGCGGCCTTGATCTGCTTGCAGAGCGCGATGTGCTCGTCCCAGGTCTTGGCGTACGCCCAGTTGCGCTCGCCGAAGAGCTTGGTGGAGTGCCAGATGCCGTAGACGGTGTAGGTGTAGTTGAACACCAGGAACCGGCCGTCGTACGAGCCGACCTCGACCGCGCCGGGCAGCAGGGTCTCCTTGACGGTCTTGCCGGGGATGTCGAGGCTCGGGGCGGCGAGCAGATCGTTGAGGTCGGCGAGGGCGTTCTGCGAGACCAGGCCGTTGAAGTCGATCTGGCCGGCCCCGGAGTTGTTGACCACGTCCGGCGGGGTGCCGTCGACGAAGCGCGGCTGGAGGGTCTTGCTGATCTCCTGCGTGGCCGAGTGCTTGACCTCGGCCTTCGGGTACTTCTCCTTGTACATGGCCTCGTGGGCCTTGGCGTACTCCTCGCCGAAGCCGCCGTTGAAGATCACCACCTCGAGCGGGGCGTCCTCCTTGACCCCCAGGGGGTTCTGCGCGCTCTTGGTGCCCTGGTAGGTGCCGCCGTCGGCCTTGTCGTCGCCACCGCCGGTGGCGCAGCCGGCGAGCAGGCCGGCGGCGGGGGTGGCCAGCAGGCCGGCGGCAGCGGTACGCCGCAGGATGTCACGCCTGTTCATCAGCTTCTCCTCGGATCGGGTCGGGCGGGTGCCTGGTGCATTGGGGGATGGCGTCCGCCGCGCGAGGCTCGTCGATTCTCTTCAGTTCACTCGTTGTTGCTGAAGAATTTCTACGGCAGGAGCGCGACGACTTCAACCCCCGGCGACCGATCCGTTATCACCACCGCCCGTCCCCGGGCTGGCATAGCCTGGTCCCATGCGCCGCCTGCGCCAGCTCGCCGAGCGCACCCCGGCCGGCCGGGAACGCTACGTCGACCTGCTGCGCGCGCTGGCGATCACGATGGTCGTCCTCGGCCACTGGGCCGTCGCCGTGATCGGCCGCGACGCCGCCGGCCAGCCCACCGGGCGGTCGGCGCTCGGCGACCTGCCCTGGCTGTATCCGTTCACCTGGCCGGCCCAGGTGATGCCGATCTTCTTCCTGGTCGGCGGCTTCGCCAACGCGGCCTCGCTGACCCGGCACCGGGACCGCGGCGGCGACGCGACGAGCTGGCTACTGGACCGGGGCGCCCGCCTGCTGCGGCCCACCACCGCGCTGCTGCTGGTACTCGTCGCCGGGGCGGTGGTGGCCCGCGCGGCCGGCGTCGACGCGCCGATGGTCCGCACCGTCGTCTGGTTCGCCAGCATCCCGCTCTGGTTCCTCGCCGCCTACCTCGTGGTGGTGCCGCTGACCCCGCTGACGTACGCGCTGCACCGGCGCTTCGGCCTGGCCGTACCGCTGGTGCTGGCGGTGCTGGTCGCGGCCGGTGACGTGGGGCGCGCGGTGGGACCGGCGGCACTGGCGCTGCCGAACTACCTCTTCGGCTGGCTCGCCGTCCACCAGCTCGGCTTCGCCTGGTACGAGGCCCGGCGACCGGACCGGCCCGACGCCCGCGCACCCGGGTCCGCCCGGCCAGGGCGACCGGGCGGCGTGCGGTCGCGCCGCCTGCCGCTGTCGCGCCGGGCGGGCTGGACGGCACTGCTGGGCGGGCTGGCCGCGACGGTGCTGCTGACCGGCGTCGGCCCGTACCCGGTCGCGATGCTCAACATGCCGGGTGAGCGGCTGGACAACGCGGCGCCGCCCAGCCTGGCCCTGCTCACCCTGACCACCGCTCAGGTGGGGCTGATCCTGCTACTGCGCGACCCGGCCGAGCGATGGCTGCACCGCCCCCGGCCGTGGCAGGCGGTGATCGCGGTGAACGCCGTCGTGCTCACCATCTTCCTGTGGCACCTGAGCGCCGCGGTGCTGCTGGTCGGCGCCCTGGACGCGGTGGGACTGCTGCCGACGCCGCCGGCGGGCTCGGCGGCCTGGCTGGCCTGGCGGGTGCCCTGGGTGCTCCTGCTGGCCGTGGTGCTGGCCGTCCTGGTCGCCGTCTTCGGCCCCGTCGAGGCGCGCTCCGGGCGCCGCCGGACGGACCGGCGGCGCCGCAGCGACGGGCCGGGCGACGCCCGCCGGCGGTGGGCCGGCGGGTGGGCGACCGCACGCGCCGCCCTCGTCGCCGCCGGCTTCGCCGCGGTGGTCTACGCCCTGGTGGTCAACGCGGTGACGCCGAAGTCGGCGCCCGAACCGCTGGGGATGCCCGTCCCGGCGCTGGTGGCGTACCTGGCCGGGGCGGGCGTGCTGCGGCTGCTCAGGTCTGGGTGGGGAAGCCGAGGTTGACCCCGCCGTGGCGCGGGTCGAGCCAGCGGCTGGTGACCACCTTGCCCCGGGTGAAGAAGCGCACCCCGTCCTCGCCGTGCGCGTGCAGGTCGCCGAAGAGCGACGACTTCCACCCGCCGAACGAGTAGTACGCCATCGGCACCGGGATCGGCACGTTGATCCCGACCATGCCGACCTCCACCTCGTGCTGGTAGCGGCGGGCGGCACCACCGTCGTTGGTGAAGATCGCGGTGCCGTTGCCGTACGGGTTGGCGTTGACCAGCTCGACCGCCTCGTCGTACGAGCCCACCCGGACGACGCCGAGCACCGGGCCGAAGATCTCGTCGGTGTAGATCGACATGTCCGGGGTGACCCGGTCGAACAGGGTCGGGCCCAGCCAGAAGCCGCCGGACTCCCCGTCCGGGGTGACGTCCCGGCCGTCGAGGACCGCCACCGCCCCGGCCGCCACGCCCGCCGCGACGTAGGAGCGGACCCGCTCCGCGTGCGCGGCGGTGACCAGCGGACCCATGTCGCAGCCGCGCCGCCCGTCGCCGGTGCGCAGCCCGGCCATCCGTTCGGCGATCTTCGCCACCAGGGCGTCGGCCACCGGCTCGACCGCCACCAGCGCCGAGATCGCCATGCACCGCTCCCCCGCCGAGCCGAAGCCGGCGTTGACCGCCGCGTCGGCGGCCAGGTCCAGGTCGGCGTCCGGGAGCACCACCATGTGGTTCTTCGCCCCGCCGAGCGCCTGCACCCGCTTGCCGGCCATCGACCCGCGCTGGTGCACGTACCGGGCGACCGGGGTGGAGCCGACGAACGAGACCGCCCGCACCGCCGGGTGCTCCAGCAGCGCGTCGACCGCCTCCTTGTCGCCGTTGACCACGTTGAGCACCCCGTCGGGCAGGCCCGCCTCGACGAACCACTCGGCCAGCAGCAGCGCCGCGCTCGGGTCCTTCTCGCTCGGCTTGAGCACCACCGCGTTGCCGCAGGCCACCGCCACCGGCACGAACCACAGCGGCACCATCACCGGGAAGTTGAACGGCGAGATCACCGCCACCACGCCCAGCGGCTGCCGGATGCTGTACGAGTCGACCTCGGTGGAGACGTTCTCGCTGAACCCGCCCCGCAGCGCCGCGGGGATGCCGCAGGCGTACTCAATCACCTCCAGGCCGCGCTGCACCTCCCCGGCGGCGTCCGCGAGCACCTTGCCGTGCTCGGCCGTGATCACCTCGGCGAGCCGGTCGCGGCGGGCGTGGACCAGCTCGCGGAAGGCGAACAGCACCGCCGTGCGCTTCGCCAGCGAGGCGTCGCGCCAGCTGCGCGCTGCGCGCTCGGCCGCCTCCACCGCGACCGCGACGTCCGCGGCGGAGGCCAGCTCCACCTGCCCGGTACGCCGGCCAGTGGCCGGATCGAAGACGTCCCCGCGCCGCTGGGAGCCGCCGGAGATCCGCTTGCCGTCGACGAAATGCCCGATGAGCGTCCCGTTCTCCGCCGCGGTCACCGGGCCACCTTCCGTTCGCGACTGCGGGGCTCGCAGGACCGGCTCACTCCTCGCGCTCACGCCGCCACCTCCGCCGCCGCGCAGGAGCGGATCGCGTCGACCAGGATGGCCAGCCCCTCGCGGGCCTCGTCCTCGGTCAGCGTCAGCGGCGGACCCATCCGCAGCACGTTGCCGTGCAGGCCGCCCTTGCCGGCGAGCAGCCCACCGGCCCGGCACGCCTCGAAGACCCGGGTGGTCAGCGCCGGGTCCGGCTCCGTGCCGCCCGGCCGGACGAACTCGATGCCGAGCATCAGCCCCTTGCCGCGTACCTCGGCGACGCAGTCGAGGCCGGCCACGGCGGCGCGCAGGCCGTCGGCGAGGATCGCGCCGGTGCGGGCCGCGTTGGCCTGGAGGTCATGGTCGCGCAGGTAGTCCAGGACCGCGTTGCCGGCGGCGGTGGAGACCGGGTTGCCGCCGAAGGTGGAGAAGCTGATCGCCGGCACCGACTCCAGCACCTCGGCCCGGCCGACCACGCCGGCGAGGGCGAAGCCGTTGCCGATGCCCTTGGCGAAGGTGAGCAGGTCCGGGGTGACGCCGTGCGCCTGGTAGCCCCAGAAGTGCTCGCCGGTACGCCCCCAGCCGGTCTGCACCTCGTCGGAGATCAGCAGGATGCCGTGCTCGTCGAGGACCTTCTTCCAGGCGGCGAAGAGCCCGTCCGGCGGGGCGACGAAGCCGCCCACGCCCTGGATCGGCTCGGCGATCAGGCAGGCCACGTCCCCGGCGGTCTGGGTGGCGAGGACCTCGCGCAGGTCCTCCACCGCCGCGTCGATCCGGTCGGACTCGTCGAGGCGGGCCAGCAGGCCGCGCAGCCGCTCGCCGGAGTGCAGCCAGGCCACCTGGAGCGGGTTGAGCGCGCTCGCCGCCCAGCCCCGGTTGCCGGTGACGCCCATCGCCGCGTACGACCGGCCGTGGTAGCTGTTGCGCACCGCCAGGATCTGGTGCGAGCGCCGGTGGTTGGTGGCGACCAGCAGGGCCGCCTCGTTCGCCTCGGTGCCGGAGTTGGTGAAGAAGACCCGGGCGTCCGGGATGCCGGAGAGCTGGGCGATCTTCTCGGCCAGTTCCACCTGCTGCCGGATCAGGTAGAGCGTCGAGCTGTGCACGATGCCGGTGCTCAGCTGCCGCTGCACCGCCTCGCGGATCTCCGGAATGTCGTAGCCGATCATGTTGGTCAGCACGCCGCCGAAGAAGTCCAGGTAGCTGCGGCCCTGCGCGTCGGTCACCCGGCGGCCCGAGCCGGACACCAGCTCGATCGGCTCGGCGTAGTAGAGCGGCATCCAGGACGGGAGCACGGCCCGGTGTCGGGCCAGCAGGTCGTCGGAGGTCATCGTCGCACCCTTCAGCGGCGGCGGATTCGCGTTCCTCGCACGCTTCCACCACCCGGGTACAGGGACAACTGTCACTGTGTAGCGCAGCCGGGGTGGCGGCCCGACAGCGTGTCAACCCGTCCGGTGCGATTTCCGGAGCCAGGTGTGGTGTTCGCGCCTCTTTCCGGTGTGAGTCGGGCCGATCTGCGACTCATTCCGTACCGTGGGCTCCGCCCTGCCCTGAGCGGACCCCGGCCCAGCGTCCCGGCCCGGGAGGCTCCGCGCCGCCCTGGCGGTGCGGGGCGGGTCGTCCGAGGTGGACCCGGCGCGGCAGGTGAAGGGCGGTGGCCAGCAGCGCGAAGGCGGCCCAGCCCCCGGCCAGGGCGAGGGCCGGTGGCCCGTCCTGCAGGTGGTGGTAGGCGGTGAGGAAGCCGACCAGCGCGAGGCTGTTGCGGGCGAAGTGCCGGCTGAAGTCGACCAGCTCGCGGCGGGCCTCGACGGCCACCAGCACGCCGGAGTAGGGGAAGGTGACCACCATCCCGCGCAGCAGCTGGCCGAGCAGCCCGGTGAGCATCGCCCCGGCGAAGATCACCGCCAGCTTGGCCGGGGCGGGGAGACCGTCCCGCCGGGTCGCGGCCGGCGCGGCGGGCTCGGATGACGCGGCCGGCGCCGGTGACGCAGGCGGCGCGGGAGCCGCGACGTGGGCGCGGCGGCGCAGCACGACCATGGCGAGCAGCCAGAGCGCCACCGTGCCGGCCAGGGCCGGACCGAACGGCACCGGGATCGCCAGCAGGCCGGCGCTCAGCGCCACGTAGGCGGCGATCCCGGCCAGGTCGGCCAGCAGAATCGGCCAGCGCAGCCGGTGGTGGGTCAGCGCCACGGTGGCGAAGAAGAGGTTGAGGCCGAGCACGCCGAGCAGCTGGGCGCCGTCGACCCGGTGATCCGTGGTGACCAGGGCCAGCGTCATCGGCAGCGGCAGGCTGTAGACGAACGCCCGCAGCCGTACCGATCGGATGACGCTGACCGCCCAGACCACGGCGGTCACCAGGATCACGGCGCTGAACGTCATGGCCGGCCGGCTCCCCTCCACCGCCCGCCGGGGCGGTCAGTCCTGGAAGGTGGCGACGCTCGCGCACTGGTCGAACACCCGGGTGAGCCGGTCGACGTCCGCCCGGTTCACCGAGAACTGGTTCTCGGTGATCTCCCCGTGCGCGCTCATCCTGGCCTCCCAGCAGCTCGTGCCGTCCCAGAGCGCCAGGTTGACGTGCAGGTGCGGGCTGAGGGCACCCAGCGGCAGCAGGCCCACCCGCACCCCGGCCCGGCGCTGCCTCTCGACCAGCTCGGTCAGCTCGTCGGAGAGGGTGGCGTAGACGAAGACCCGGGTGATCCGCACCCCGCGTGCCAGGGCCGCCAGGTTCGCCTCCCAGTAGCGCCGCCCGATCTCGCTGCGCCACCAGCTCAGCTCGCCGCTGGCCCGCGGCGCCAGGTTGGTCAGCCCGTCGAGCCGCCGGGCGCAGTCCCGGGTGGCTTCGATCAGGTCCTCGTCGTCGTCGCCCGGCCGGACGATCCGCCCCGCGGCGAGCTGTTCGGCCTCGATGCGGAACTGCTCGTAGCGGT
The DNA here is from genome assembly GCF_051386295.1 of Micromonospora sp. URMC 105. Classification (NCBI taxonomy): domain Bacteria; kingdom Bacillati; phylum Actinomycetota; class Actinomycetes; order Micromonosporales; family Micromonosporaceae; genus Micromonospora; species Micromonospora sp. URMC 105. Next base: position 81,136 of record NZ_JBPQTL010000012.1, read on the forward strand.
GCTGCGCCCGCGCCGCGATCCGGGTGTCCGGGTGCCGCTCGGCCGCCTCGCGCACCGCGCTGACCAGCTGCGGCGTGCTCTGCACCAACCAGGACGGGCCGTCCAGCAGGGTACGCAGGTGGAACCGGCGCTCCGCGCGGGCCAGCGAGTCCACCAGCAGCGAGATGGTGATGCCCATCAGCCCGGCCAGCAGCGACTCGACGCCGCTGGCGGCGTTGGTGAGGTCGAGCGTGACGGAGAGCGCGATCGACAGGGTGATGCCGATCAGCGCCACCGGGTCGGTGTGCGCCGCCAGCCGGACCAGTCCACCGGCCGGCCGGGTACGCCCGGTGGAACGTCGGCGGAGCACGTCGCCAGTCATCGGCAGCCCCTCGATCTCGTGGGTGCGCCCAGCGTAGTGCCGATCCACAAGGGCCCCTCGTGGCCACGGCCGCCGGTACGATCCGGTGGTGCGGATCGCGGACGTGGCGCTGCCGAACTGCCCGGCCGACGCGTCGCCCCCGCAGCTCGCCCGGGGGCTGCATGCCTGGGTGCAGGCCCCGCCGCTGCGCGCGCTGGTCGCGCACTTCGGTGGCGAGTGGCCGACCGGCGACCTGGCGGCGGTGCTGGCCGGGCTGGACGACTTCTCCGCCCGGCACTGGGACTTCCGAGGCGGGCGGGAACGCCCCGAGGCGCGGGAACCGGACCTCGACCCCGCCACCGCCGCGCTGGTGCTCGCCACCGCCGAGGCGCTCGGCCTGGTCCGCCCGGTGTCGCCGGCCCACCCCCGGTACGCCCACCTGGTGGTCCTGGGCGGGCTGGCGCACGCCTGCCTGCGGCGCGTCGCGTACGCGGCCCATCTGGTACGGCACGGACCGGCGGTGGCCGGGGAGGTGGCCGTGCTCGGCAGCTTCCGGCCGCTGTCCGAGGTGGAGCAGGCCATGCTGGCCGGGGTGGGGATCACGGCCGACACCGAGGTCGGCGCGCTCGACGCGGCGGTCCGGTCGGTGTTCGAGGTGACCGCACCGAGCGAGCAGGACGGGCACGACGCCGGCCACCCGCACCACTCCTGGTCCTCGCGGACCTACCGGCCGGACGGGCTGCCGCCGGTGCGGGTGCTCGCCGCCCCGTCCAGCGAGCCGGAGCGGCGGCGGGCGCACACCGCGGACACCCAGCGGTTCTGGGCCGGGCACGTCCGGCTCTCCCCCGGCGACGCGCTGCTGGTGGTGACCGCGCCGATCTACGTGCCGTTCCAGCATTGCGACGCGCTGCGCACCCTGGCGGTGCCGTACGGCTGCACGGTCGACACCGTCGGCGTCGACCCGGCCCTGCCCGACCTGGTCCGGTTGCCCGAGCCGGCGCTCACCCCGGGGCGCTACCTCCAGGAGATCCGCTCGGCGATCCGGGCGATGCGGGCCCTGCACGAGGCGCTGGGCTGACTCGGCGCGGGGGCCGCTCGGTCAGGGGCCGTCAGGCGGCGGCGCGCAGCGCGAGTGCCGTCCGGGTCGCGGACACGAAGTCCCAGAACAGCGGCCGGGTGGTGTGCGGGCGTCCGGCGGGGGTGTTGGTGCCGAACATCGCCTCACGCAGCGGCGTGGTCAGCTCCAGCTGCGCGCCGGCCCCCGACGACGTCCGGTTGCAGATGTTCCGCGGGCTGGTGCCGTCGATGGCGCCGTTGGCCCGCCGGGCGACGGTGACGGGGACCTTCGCCAGTTCCCGGCGCAGCAGGTCCCGCAGCGTGCCGTCCAGCCCACCGATCACCACCGCCGCGGTCCCGTCCGGCTCACCGGCCTGCGCCGCCGTGCAGCCGTGCAGGGCGACCGCGTGGCGGACCCCGGCGCAGATCGACTCCGCCGACGGGTCGTCGCAGTTCACCGAGGTCACGTGCAGGGCGGCGTTGCCGGCGCCGAGCAGCCCCTCGAACATCCACCAGTGGTGCAGCCCCTTGCCGTCGGTGCTGGGCTCCAGGGTCGCTGGGTGATGACCGGCGACCGCGAGGCACAACTCCGACGTGCCCGCCTCGATGCCGCCGCCGTGCGGCGCGAGGACCGCCGTCTGCGTCCGCCCCGTCGGGCAGGCGGGGCGGTCGCCGGGGGCGCACCGATGGCAGCAGCGCAGCGCGTACTCGGTGCCTTCGGCCAGGCCCGGGGCGGCGTACAGCTCGGTGTTGGAGCCGTACCGGTCGGTGGGGTGCGCGCGGCGCGGACGGCGACCGGCGGGGTCCCCGGCTCCGGCGGCGGTCACGGCGCGGTGTCGGCGACCGCCTGGGCGAACACCTCGGAGCGGTGCTCGAAGTTGCGGAACCGCCCGTAGCTGGGCGCGGCCGGCGAGAGCAGGACCACCCCGCCGGCCGGGGTGAGCTTGCGGGACAGCCCCACCGCCGCGACCAGGTCCTCGGCCGTCTCGGTACGCACCCCCGGCAGCCCGGCCAGCGCCTCGACGATGCGCGGGCCGCTGTCCGGGATGCCGATCACGGTGATCTCCCGCTCGGCCAGGTGCTCGGCGAGCGGGCTGTAGTCCAGGCCCCGGTCGGCGCCGCCGACGATCACCGTCAACGGCCGCCCCTCGTACGCGTCGATCGCGTGCATGGCCGCGTACGGGCTGGTGGCGAGGGTGTCGTCGACGAAGGTGAGCCCGGACGGGTCGGCGATCTCGGTCAGCCGGTGGGCCAGGCCCTGGAACTCGGCGACCGCCACGGCCAGGGTGTCCTTGCGGGCCACCACGTCCACCCCGAGCGCGTCGAGCACGGCCAGCGCCACGCAGAGGTTGCCCTCGTTGTGCCGGCCGACCAGCGGCAGCACGGCGCGCGGGAAGAGCGGCTGGTCGGCCAGGTGGAACCAGGGCGTGCCGTCGGGGCCGCTCGCCACGTGGGCGGTGTCCGGCCGGCCGGCGCGCACGGCGGCCCGGTCACCCAGTTCGAGGGCGAGCCGCGGGTCGGCGCCGTTGACCACCACGGTCCGCGGGCCGTACGCCAGCAGGTTGAGCTTGTCCCGGTAGTACTCGGCCTCGCCGCCGTGCGCGTCGAGGTGCTCGGGGAAGAGCGCGGTGACCACGGCGATCCGGGGCGAGTCGGTCAGGTCGCTGCACTGGTAGCTGGAGAGCTCCAGCACGTACAGGTCGGCCTCGGGCAGGTCGAGGGTGGGCACCCCGATGTTGCCGCCGAAGACGTTGGGCCGGTCGACCGCGGCGAGCAGGTGGCTGATCAGGCTGGAGGTGGTGCTCTTGCCCTTGCTCCCGGTGACCCCGACGGTCCGGTCCGCGTGGTCGGCCATCCAGAGCGCGGTGCCCTGGGTGATGGTGGCCGCCCGGGCGCGCAGCTGGACCATCCAGGGGTGGGTGTTCGGCACGCCCGGGGAGCGGACCACGACGTCGGCGGCGGCCAGCCGGTCGAAGCCCGCCTCTCCGGTGACCAGGGGCGCGGCCTCGGCGAGCGGCCCCTCCCAGGGCAGGGTGAGGAAGTTGGCGCTGTCGTCCACGGCGACCAGGTCGGCGGGGCCGTGCGCGGCGATGGCGGTCACGGCGGCCCGGCCCTCACGGCCGGCCCCCCAGACGGCGACGGTACGTCCGCGCAGGTCAGACAGGCGCACGGGCTCTCTCCTCGGGGATCTCGACGGCGTGGCACGGAGCACGGTCCGCGCAGCCGGACACGGCCGGACGAACCAGGGCCTAGTATGGCGTGTGCCCAACGAGCAGCTCCGGCGGATGGACGCCTTCACCTTCCCGTCCTACTCGATCGACCTCGCCACCGGTGAGGCGTTGTTCGACTACAAGCTGACCGGCCCCGACGGTGAGCAGCGGTTCACCGAGGTGATCACGCTGCCGCTGCCCGCCGGCCCACCGTCGGACGAGACCGTCGCCACCCTGGGCCGGGTCCTGGAGTTGCTGCACGTGGTCGCCGGCGTCAGCTACTACAAGGCCGCCGCGCCGCGCCGGCTGGTGCTGCCGGCGCCGCTGGGCCCGGCCGCCGCCGAGCTGGTCACCGCCGTCTACACCAAGGGCCTGGCCGAGTACGCCTACCGCAACCAGCTGCCGCACGTGCTCGACCTGCGCCCCGAGGTGCCCTCCGGCACCGTCTCCCCGGCCCGCGAGTACGACGACTCCGACCGGCGTCCGCTCTCGGCGGTCGGCGGCGGCAAGGACTCCATCGTCAGCCTGGAGGCGCTGCGCCGGGCCGGCTTCGACCCGGTGCCGTTCTCGGTCAACCCGAACCACGTGATCGTCTCGGTGAACGAGGCGTCCGGCCTCGCCCCGCTGGCCGCCCGCCGGCGGATCGACCCGGTGCTGTTCGACCTCAACGCGGCCGGCGCCCTCAACGGCCACATCCCGGTCACCGCGATCAACTCGCTGATCGCGGTCGCCACCGCCGTGCTGCACGGGCTCGGGCCGGTGGTGATGTCCAACGAGCGCTCCGCGTCCGACCCGAACCTGATCTGGAACGGTCACGAGATCAACCACCAGTGGTCCAAGGGCGTCGAGGCGGAGGGGCTGCTGCGGGCGGCGCTGGCCGAGCACGCCGGTCTCACCGAGCCGTACTTCTCGCTGCTGCGCTCGCTGTCGGAGCTGCACATCGCCCGGCTCTTCGCCGGCATCGACCGGTACGACGCGGTGGTGACCAGCTGCAACGCCGCGTTCAAGCTGCGCGACGCGAGCGAGCGCTGGTGCCGGGACTGCCCGAAGTGCCGGTTCGTCTTCCTGGCCATGGCGCCGTTCATGCCGCGTGAGCGGGTGGTGCACATCTTCGGCGGCGACCTGCTGGCCGACGAGAGCCAGATTCCCGGCTACCGGGAGCTGCTCGGAGTGGACGGGCACAAGCCGTTCGAGTGCGTCGGCGAGGTGGAGGAGTCCGTGGTGGCGCTGAGCCTGCTGGCCGAGCAGGACCAGTGGCGCGACGCCCCGGTCGTCCGCGCCCTGGCCGACGCCGTCCCGGAGACCGCCTGGTCCGCCGCGGCGAACTCGGACGTCTTCACCCCCGGCGGCCCCAACTTCGTCCCCACCCCCTACGCCAAAACCCTCACCGCCCTCACCTGACCCGGCCCCCACCTGGCCGACCATGTCCCGCCTGGTTGATCATGAAGTTAGCGGGGACAGAACGGGCGAACCGCCCCGCTAACTTCATGATCACCGCATCGCGGGCGGGGGCCGGTCAGGGGGTGCGGATGGCGTCGAGGGCTAGCAGGGCGACGTGGAGGGAGAGGCAGGCCTCGACCGAGTCCAGGTCGACGTCGAGGATGCGGGCGATGCGGGCCAGCCGCTCGTAGAACGCCGGCCGGGACAGGTGCGCCGCCGCGGCCGCCGCCGACTTGTTGCGCCCCTGTTCCAGGTACGCCCGCAGCGTGCCGAGCAGTTGGTCGCGGGGGTGCCGGGCGTCGTGGGCGAGCAGCGCGCCCAGTTCCCGCTCGACGAAGGTCTGCACCCGGGGCTCGTCGCGCAGCAGGTGCAGCAGTCCGGCCAGCCCGACGTGGGGTAGCCGGAAGATGGGCAGGTCGCGGCGGTCGCGACGGGCCGCGTCGGCGATCTGCCGGGCCTCGATCAGCGAACGCCGGGCCTCCCGCAGGCCGCCCACCCCGGAACCGGCGGCGACGATCACCGCGTCCGGCCCCACGCCACCGGCCACCGCGGCACGGGCCGGGGCGGCGTCGAGCCGGATCCGGCGCAGGGCGGTGGCGAACGCGGTCAGCGCCCGTTCCTCCCCGGCCGCGTCGGGCAGGGCGAGCAGCGCGCCCACCGCCTGGTCGTCGACCGCGCTGCTCAGCCCGGTCAGCTTCGCCTCCCGCAACGCCTGCCCGACCGCCTCGGCGAGATCCCGCAGCCGCGCCGGACCGGCCTCCGGGGCCGCGTCCGCCGACAGCCCGCTCTCCCCCGACGCGCCCTCGGCGGCCGGGTCGTCGAGGCGGTGCCGGACCACCACCCCGACCAGGTGCCGGCGCTCCAGCGTCACGCCGAGCGCCCGCGCCCGCAGCGCCACCTCGTCCACCGGGCGGGAGTGGTCGAGCAGGGCGGTGAGCAGGGTCCGGTGGATCTGCCGCTCCAGGCCCTCGGCGTCGCGCCGGATGAGCCGGCCCAGCGCCAGCGTGGACGCGGCCCGCTCCACGAGGATCGTCAGCCGGGTCGGCGGGGCGCCCGCCGCCCGCCCACCGGCCGTGGCCCCGCCGGCCAGCTCTCCCCCGCCGGGCCAGCGCAGCAGCAGCCGCCCCCAGTCCTGCCCCCGCGCGCCGACCGTGGTCACCAACCAGCCGCTGTCGGAGTCGTACGCGGTCCGCCCGGCGGGACGGATCCGCCGGGAATGCTGCTCCCAGCCGTCCAGCAACAGCTCGGCGCTCTCCCCCGCCGCGTCGTAGGCGAGGACCTGCCGGGACAGGTTCTCCAGCACCACCGGGCAGCCGGCCAGCTCGGCGGCCTGCCGCACCACCTCGGCCGGGCCGGCGCCCTCGACCGACAGCTCGGTGAACCGCTGGTGGATCTCCTCCGTGGCCCGCAGCTCGGTGAGCTGGGCGTCCACGATCAGCGCGTGCACCGCCTCGGTGATCCGTACGAACGGCGTCGCCCGGCGCAGCTCGACCAGGGGCAGCCCGCGCCGCTCGGCGGCGGCGGCCATCACCCGGGGCACCCCGCTGACGTACCGGCGGCCCAGCTCCACCACCAGCCCGGAGACGCCCACGTCGGCCAGGTCGCCGATGAAGGCGCGCAGGCCCGCGTCGTCGGCGGGCAGCCCGATGCCGGTGGTCAGTACCAGCTCGCCCCCGCCGAGCAGGGTGGCGATGTCCGGCACCTCGGCGACGTGCACCCAGCGCACGGGCGCGTCCAAACCGGCGTCCCCGGCGACCAGGCGCGGCGCGCCGTGGCGGACCGGGTCCAGCGCCAGCACCTCACGCACGGTAGGGAACACGGGCGACACGCTACCGTCCGTGACCCGGCCCGACGAGAGGCCGTCCCGGCGGTCAGAGCGGGTCGTCGCGCCCCAGCTCCCAGCAGGCCACCGCGGTCGCCGCGGCCACGTTGAGCGAGTCGACGCCCCGGCGCATCGGGATGACCACCCGGGCGTCGCTGGCGTCCATCGCGGCCCGGGTCAGCCCGGCGCCCTCCGCGCCGAGCAGCAACGCGGCGCGGGCCCGCTGGGCGGCGTCGAGACGCTGGATCGGCACCGCGTCCGGGGCCGGGGTCATCGCCAGCACGGTGAAGCCGGCCGCGCGGACCTCGGCGAGCGCGTCCGGCCAGGGCTCCAGCTTCGCGTACGGGACGGCGAAGACCTCGCCCATGCTCACCCGTACGCTGCGCCGGTAGAGCGGGTCGGCGCAGGTCGGGGAGAGCAGCACCGCGTCCACCCCGAGCCCGGCCACCGCCCGGAAGATCGCGCCCAAGTTCGTATGGTTGTTCACGTCTTCGAGGATCACCACCCGGCGGGCGGTGGCCAGCACCTCGGCGGCGGCCGGCAGCGGCTTGCGGCGGAACGAGGCGAGCACGCCGCGGTGCACGTGGAAGCCGGTGGCCCGCTGGAGCACGTCCGGGGTGGCGGCGTAGACCGGCGCGTCGCCGGTGTCGAGGTCGGCGAGCTGGTCGGCGCGCTTGGCGTCGACCAGGTATGACCGGGCGGGGTAGCCGGCGCGCAACGCCCGCCGCAGCACCAGCTCCCCCTCGGCGATGAAGAGCCCGTGCGGGGGCTCCCAGCGGGTACGCAGCTCGACGTCGGTCAACGCGCGGTAGTCGGCGATCCGGTCGTCGTCGGGGTCGGTGATCTGGTGGACGGGCACGCGACGATTCTGCCGGGTGCCCGGCGCGCGGCGGCCGGGGCGGGTCGGCGGGGCGACCCGGGCCACGCTCACCCCGCCGCACGCTCGTAGCGCAGCAGCACGCTCCGGCCGTCGAAGACGCGCGACCCGGCCGGCCGCAGGTCGAACCGCTCCGCGCCGCCGGGGAAGACGGGCCGGCCGCCGCCGAGCACGACCGGGTGCACGATCACCTGGTACTCGTCGATCAGGCCGAGCGCGGTCAGCGCGGCGGCGGCGCCGGAGCCGCCGGTGAGCAGCAGATCGCCGCCGGGCTGCTCCTTGAGGGCGGTCATCTCCTTGGCGAGGTCGTCGCCGCCGATCACCTGCGCGTCCCACTCGGCCTCGGTCAGCGTCCGGGAGACGACGACCTTCGGGGTCCGCCGCCAGACCGGGGCGAAGGCCAGGTCGTGCGGATCCGTCGACATCGACTCGGCGCGCGGCCAGTACCAGGACATCATCTCCCAGACCTTGCGTCCGTAGGCGAAGGCACCGACCCGGTCGGTCAGCTCCAGGGAGTACGCGGACAGCTCCGGCCCCATGGACGGCCAGTCGAACTCGCCGTTCGGGCCCTCGATGAAGCCGTCGAGGGACTGGTGGACCCAGTAGATGACCTTGCGCATGACCTCTCCTCACGCTCGGGGCGCCTGCGGTGGGCGCTCTCACCGGTGGATCGGAGCGGGACGACGGTTTCCGACACCTCGGCGCAGAATTTCTTGCCCGGCCCGGCTAGCGTGCCGGAGCATGGCCCGTCCCGTGATCATCGCGCTGCTCGGCGTCGACGGCTCCGGCAAGTCGACGCAGGCCCGGGCGCTGGCCCGGCGGCTCACCGAGCACGGTGTCCCGGCGACGTACTTCGAGAACGCCGGCGGCCGGCCGCTGTGGAACGCGCTGGCCCGCCGGCTTGGCCGGCGCGACGGCGTGCACCTGTTCGGCCGGCGCTGCTACCCGGCGCTGGAGTCGGCGGTGCGCTGGCTGGCCGTGACCCGGGCGCTCGCCGGGGTCCGGCTGACCGGGCGGGTCGGCGTGATGGACCGCTGGACCTGGTGCCAGTACGTGATCATGCGCGCTCGCGGGGACCGTGGCGTTCGGCTGGTCCGGGCGGCGTACGCGCTCTTCCCCCGCCCCGATCTGGTCTGTTTCCTGGCGGTGTCACCGGCGCTGGCGCAGCGGCGGGTGCACGAGCGGGGCATCGACACCGAGGAGCTGGGCCACCTGAGCGCGCTGGACGCCGCCTACCGGGCGCTGCCGGAGTTCGCCGGGTTCCGGCTGCTCGACGGCGAGGCCGACCCGGCGGCGGTGGCCGCCGCCCTCGACCGCCTGGTCCGGCCGCTGGTCAGCCCGACGAGGTGAATCGTGGACAGTTGCCGTCCGGACGGGACGGCAACCGTCCACGATCTCGGCGGGTCAGCTGCGGCGTTCCTGCAGCCAGCGCAGGATGTCGGAGGGGATCTCCCGCTCCCGTTCCCGGGGCGAGGGCCGCGGCGGCTCGGGGCGCTGCGGGTTGCCGGCCAGCTCGCGGCTCGGCGCGGTGAAGTCACGGACCGGCTGACCGTCGACCGCGGCACGGATGATCCGGGCGACCGCGTCGATCACCTTCGTCTGCACCGCGCCACCGACCGCGTCGCTCGGGTCGTCCGGGTTGGCGGCGATGCCGGCGACCGCCACCTGCGGGGTGAACCCGACGAAGGTCTCGGTGGCGTTCTGCTCGGAGCTACCGGTCTTGCCGGCGACCGGCCGGCCCACGATCCGGTCCACCCCGCCGGCCGTACCGCCGTTGCACTGCCCGTACGCGGACTGCTGACCGACCGGGCAGCGGGCGGCGTCGGTGGCGGCCCGGGCCACGTCGGCCTCCAGCACGCGCTTGCAGGAGGGCTGGCCGACCGGCACCTTCGTGCCGTCCGGCGCGGTCACCGACACCACCGGGGTCGGGGCGCAGTACGTCCCCTCGGCCGCCACGGTGGCGTACGCGTTGGCCAGGTCGAGCGGGGTGGTGGCGGCCACGCCCAGGGTGAACGCACCCCAGTTGGCGGCGTTGTCGGCGGCGAAGGCGGCGTCGGCCTCGGCCCGGAAGGTGATGCCGAGACGCTGGGCCATCTCCACCACCTTGTCCTGGCCGACCTGCTCGGCCAGCCAGACGAAGTAGGTGTTCACGGAGCGGCCGAAGCCGTCCCACATCATCCGGTAGCCGTCCATCCGCTCCGGGTTGGCGTTGGCCGGGCACCACCTGCCGTCGCAGCTGGCCTCCCCCTCGGCGGCGTACCGGGTGGGCAGGCGGCTGGGGGCGTCGAAGCCGGTCGCCAGGGGCTTGCCGGCCTCCAGCGCGGCGAGCATGGTGAAGAGCTTGAACGTCGAGCCCGCCTGGTAGCCCTCGACGCTGCCACCGCCGGAGATCAGCGGGTTGACCGTCTGCTTCTCGGCCACGCCGTACTGCCGGTTGACCGCCATCGCCAGCACCCGGCCGGTGCCCGGCTCGACCGCGGCGATCGGCAGCGCCCGCGCGTCGTCGTCGGCGTACACCTTGCGGGCCTGAGCGGCCGCGGTGGCCTGCACCTTCGGGTCGAGCGAGGTGACCACCCGGTAGCCGCCCCGGCGCAACGCCTGCTCCCGCTCCTCGGCGGTGGCGCCGAACGCGGGCTGCTCCAGCCACCAGCGGCGCAGGTAGTCGCAGAAGAAGCCGGCGTCGCCGGTCCGGGTCGCCGCACAGCCGTTGGGCTGGGCGGTGGGCTTCAGCGTCAGCTTCTCGGCCCGCGCCTGCGCGGCCCGGGCCTCGCTGATCACGCCGGTGTCGACCATCGCGTCGAGCACGTACCCGCGCCGGGCCAGCGCCGCGTCGGCGTCCCCGTCGATCGGGCTGTACTCGTCGGGGGACTGGACCAGGCCGGCGAGCAGGGCGGCCTCGCCGAGGGTCAGGCCGGCCGGCGCCTTGCCGAAGTAGCGCTGGCTGGCCGCCGCGATGCCGTACGCCCCGGAGCCGAAGTACGCGATGTTCAGGTAGCGGTTGAGGATCTCGTCCTTGCTGAGCGTGTCCTCCAGCGCGGTGGCGTACCGGATCTCCTGGAGCTTGCGCCCGACGGTCTGCTCGGTGGCGGCCTGCCGCTGCTCGGCGGTGCGGCCGGGGTCGGTCTTGAGCACGTTGCGGACGTACTGCATGGTCAGCGTCGAGCCGCCCTGCGCCGCACCGCCGGTGACGTTGGCGACCACGGCGCGGGCCAGGCCGCGCAGGTCGGCCCCGCCGTGCGAGTAGAAGCGCCGGTCCTCGGCGGCCACGATGGCCTGCCGCATCACCGGGGCGATCTCGGCCAGCGGCACGTCGGTGCGGTTGACGTCGTAGAACGTGGTGAGCAGCGTTGTGCCGTCGTTGGCGTAGAGGTAGGAACGCTGCGGGGTGGCCGGCGTGCGCAGCGCCGCCGGCAACTCGCCGTACGCCCCGAGCGCCGCCTTGGCGGCGACCCCGGCGAGCAGGTTGCCCGGCAGCGCGGCGACCGCGAGCACGAGGCCGGCCAGCAGGCCGGCGAGCAGCACGGTGAAGAGCCGCGACAGCGGCGACCGGGGTCGGGGCATGGTGTCCAGGATTGCCACCGAGGTCAGCCAAGGCCCACCCCGGCACGCGATTGTCAGCTAACTCACGGTGAGCTGCCGGTCATCTCTCCGTCCCACGCCCCTCCCGTCCCCACTCCACCCCGCCGTCCC
>NZ_JBPQTL010000013.1:0-90390 GCF_051386295.1 Micromonospora sp. URMC 105
CCCCCCCCCCCCCCCCCCCCCCCCCCCCCCCCCCCCCCCCCGCCCCCCCCCCCCCCCCCCCCCCCCCCCCCCCCCCCGCCCCGTGGGTGCGCCGACCGGTGCAGGAACTGCCCTCCCCCAAGAGAACTGCCATCCCCTCAAGAGAGAAGAACATCGACATGATGAACGCACGTGAGCTGCTGCTGGCGTACACGGAGAACATTTCGAACCCGGACGTGGCGGCGGAGTTGTTCACCGAGGACGGCGCGGTCGAACTGCCCTATCTGGAGTCGTTCGGGGGCGGCTGGCGCTTCGAGGGGCGCGAAGGGGTTCGGCAGTTGCTGACCGGCCTGCTGCAGGCGGTGCCGACCTTCGGCTTCGACGAGGTGAAGATCTTCATGGAGACTCCGGACCAGGTCGTCGGCGAGTGGTCGGTGGAGCGGACCACCGCAGCGGGACGCCCCTTCAGCCAGCTGTACATGGGGCGCCTGGTCGCCGAGAACGGCAAGATCAAGCTGCTCCGTGAGTCGCTCGACCTGGTCCGGGCCGCCCGGTCCATGTTCCCCAACGGCGTCGCCGACATCCCCGCCTGACGGGCTGCCTCGACACCGAGCCGATCCGGCGGTCCGGCGCAGCCGGCCGGAACGGGCCGGCGCATGGCCTCCTGCCCGGCGCCGACGAGGGCTGCGCGTCGCTCGGCGGGACGGCCGGGTTCGCACCGCGAACCCGGCCGCTTCCCGATCGACCGGTGACCGCGGATCCCGCCGGCCCGGCTCGACGGAGGCGGCGGTCGGTGATCGCGTAGACGGTCTCGGTGGTGCAGCCGAGGCGGTGTCTGCGTCGGCGGATCCAGGGTTAGAGCCGGTCGGGTGGGGTAGACCGGCCTTCCGCTCGGCTGGCGGGACCATCCTCAGCCCGCCACCTGCGGTGGGGCCGCCGAGATGTCTCGGAGGGTCGATGTCAGCTGAACCAGCGGGGGTGAGCGGGCCGGCGACTCCGAACGACGTGGTGGAGTTGCGGGTGCACGGCATCGCCGCCGCAGGTGCGAGCGAGGTACTGGGACGGCCGCACGTGCAGCAGGTCGCGGGGGATCGCAGCGCGGGCTTCTACCGCCCCCAACCCGGCTGCTGCGCGACGGCCGGCGGCCCGGGCGGGGTGACCCTGGAGGCGTACCGGTGGAGTGACCTGCCCTCCGGCACCGCGGTGCGGACCCTCTCGCTGCTGTTCCTGCTGCCGTTCCTGCTGCTCAACGTGGCGATCTGGATGCGCCCGGGAAACGCGGCCTCCGACGCGGTGGTCAGGTCTCTGTGCCGGGTGCTGGGCCTCACCCTGACCGCCCTCTACGTGCTGGCCGCCGTCGGCGTCGCGCTGGACCTCGTCGCCTGGCAGTGCATGTCCTCCGCGGCCTGTCTGTCCGGTCGTAGCTGGCTGTCCTGGCTGGGTGAACGTCCCACCGGGTTGCGGCTGGTGGTGCTGGCGCTGGTGCCGGCCGCCGCCATCGGCCTGATCTGGTGGTCCAGCACGCGCCCGGGGCGGTCGTTCACGGCGTTCCGGGCGCCGGACAGCACGGTGTCCGGGCATCCGCTCGGCACGGTCGGCCAGTGGGACGCCGAGCCACTGGTGGGACGGCTACGCTCGATCCACATCGCTGCGGCGTTCGCGACCCTGGACGGCAGCCTGCTGGCCGCCCGGGCCGCACAGGGCGCCTCAGCCGTCACGGTCGTGCTGGCGGTGGCGACGGGAGGAGTCCTGGTCACCGGGGTGGCCCTGCTCTGCACTCCCCCGCTGATCGACCGGGCCCCCGCGAACCGGCGGCTCGACGGTGCCGCCCGCCTGCTGCGGACGACCGCCGTCGGTCTCACCGTCGCGGTCTGCGCCCACGTCCTGACCAGCCCCACGCCCTGGCAGGAGGGGGGTGGCCTGCCCGGCTACGGCTCGACCCTCACCTGGATGTTCATCGGTCATGCCGGGCTGCTGGCCGCCCTGGCCGCCGCGCTGTTGTGGCGCCGTGACCGACAACCGGGCCACCGGCCGCTGCTCGGGCTGGGCGCGCTGGCGACCGCGACCGCGGCCGCCAGTCTCGCGGTGGCGTTCTCCGCCGAACTCGTCCATTGGGTTGCCGACTACCTGGACCGGACCGCATCGACCTCACCGGACGTGGTCCCCCGCCCGGCAGCTGCGTACACCTGGGCGATCTACGGCTTCTTCCGGGCGGCGCTGATCACGCTGCTTGTCGCCGGCGCGCTGACCCTGCTCTCCCGGCGCGACCGCTCCCGCGCGGCGGCCGCGATCGTCGCCCGCGACTTCCCGGATCCGCCGGCGGAAGCCGCGCCCCGGCTGCGGCAGGTGCAGCAGGCGATCGTCCGGGCCCGGTTCACCGAATGGCTGATGCCGCTGGCCGTGGTCTACGCCTGCCTGGCCGGGCTCAGCGCGGCAAACACCGCACTGGACCTGCTCGGGCTGTATCCGGGTGACGCGATCGAGCGGTACGCAGGGGTGCCGGCCGGCCTGGTCGACTTCGGCATCGGGATCGGCAGCTACCTGATCGCGGCGACCATGCTCGGTCTGGTCATCGGCGGACTCTTCGCCTACCGGACCGCCGGGTTCCGGCGCCACATCGGGGTGCTCTGGGACCTGACCACCTTCTGGCCTCGCGCGGCCCACCCCTTCGCACCGCCCTGCTACGCCGAACGGGCCGTGCCGGAGCTGGTACGACGCATCACCTACCTGGTCGAGAGCGGCAGCGCCGTCCTGATCGCCGGGTACAGCCACGGCTCCGTGCTGGTCACCGCCACCGTTCTCCAACTGCCGCCGCACGTCAACGGCCGGGTCGCCCTGCTCACCTACGGCTCACCACTGCGGCGGCTCTACGCCCGGCTCTTCCCCGCCTACGTCGACGACGACATGCTGCACGACGTGGGCGGCCGAGTCGGCTGGCGATGGTTGAACCTGTGGCGCGACACCGACCCGATCGGCGGATGGGTCTTCTCCGGCCACCGACCGGAGGAGCCGCGCATCGTCACCGGCCCGGCCGCGACGGTGGACCGCCGCCTCCGAGACCCCAGCGACGTGGTCGTTCCGCCCAGCGACAGCGTCCCGCCACCGATCAAGGGACACGGGCCGCGCGAGTCCGACGAACCGTACATCGAGGCGGCGCTCGATCTGGTCGAGCGCCTCCGCCGGCCGACGGGCCCAGGCCGATCGGCCGGACCATGAACTCACCGCCGTCGCGCCGACGCATCGGGCGCCGGGCGCGGATGATCGGCGCCCTCGCCGGTGGTGCCGCTCTGCCCGGCTCGGTGCGCCGGGTCCGGCAGCCTGCCGAAGGCGCACCGGACCTGGCTGTTGGCGTCCGCCTGGGAGAGGCCGGACGCCACGAGCAGGTCGCTGGCCGTGGTGCGGATCTGGGCGAGGACGACGGTCCCGGAGAAGCCGATGTCGTCGCCGTACGCTGCGCCGGCATGGGCAACGGCTTGCAGGGCCTTCGCCCGCGCATGCCGCGGCTCCCGCCGGGCCGCGAACTCGTCCCGGAGGATCCGCACCGCCCCGGCAAGTGCGAGGACCGCGTTGATCATCGCTGCGGGGACCGGCTCCCGGTCCTCGATGACGGTGACGGCCCGACGGATCATCGTCCCGCTGTTGCCCATCGCCCGCTCCAACGGCTCGGCCGTTCGGGCGTAGTGACTGAGCACGCCGTGCCGGTGCCGCCAGGACAACGGGGACAGCCGGGTGACCTCCCGTGCGCCCGCCACCGCCTCTCGCAGCACCCGGAGTTCCTCCTGGTTGTCGCGCAGCCGGTCCCGGGCACGGATCGCCCGCTCGATGTCGCGTTCGCACAGGGCCGCTGCCGTCTCCGTCAGCTGGTCGACCAGCGTCCGCAGCGCCGGTCCGGCAGCACGCCTGACGACTCTCAACGGGTTGACCGGCAGGAGGATCGCCGTGGCCAGTGCGACACCACCGCCGAGCAGCGCGTCGACGAACCGGGAGAACTCCACGTTCGGTGCCTGCGGGCTCAAGGTGGTGATCAGTACGGCGGTGCTCGCCGTCTGGATCACCACCGCCGCCCGACTGCTGAGGGCGAAGGCGGTGAGGATCGACATGACAACGACCAGGCCGAGCTGCCAGGGCCCGATGCCGATCAGCGACAGCAGCGCATCGCCGACCAGCACCCCCAGCGCCACGCCCACGACCAGCTCGACGATGCGCCGTACCCGCTGCCCCACGGACACGGCCAAGGTCCCGACCGCCGCGAGCGGAGCGAACACGGGACTGGGATTGCCGGTCAGTTCGTGCGACAGCAGCCACGCGGTCACCGCGGCGATGCCCGCCTGCAGGGCCACGATGCCCCCGCCGTACACCCGGACCGCCCGCTCCCGCACCTTGAGCCGTTGGACGAGCCGGTCCTCGGCGGCACCCCGTCCACCCCCCCGCGGGAGCCGTTCCCAGCGCGAACGGGGACTGCCCTTCAGGTCTCGGCGCCGTGGCACCTGTTGACGCATGACGCGCTCTACCCGTGAACGCACGCCGGTACACGGCCGATGGCGAGCGGCGAGCGCGATGACCGTGACGGTACGGATGACGGCTGATGCACCAGGGATGGACGTCAGGCGCTTTTCATCGCGGCGGGCGGCAGTGCGGCGGACGGCGAGGTACTCGCCCTGTCCCGCGGGCGGGTGCGAACGGGTCGAGCGCGGCCGCCACAGCCGGTTCCGTGACCGGCCGGATGACCGGAGTCGATCATGGACGAGCCCCGGTCGATCGCTTGGCGGATCGACCGGGGCTCGTCGGGTGAAGCCGGGTCAGGCGAGGTCGAACCGGTCGAGCTCCATGACCTTGGTCCAGGCTGCGACGAAGTCGGTGACGAACTTGTCGCGCGCGTCCTGGCTGGCGTAGACCTCCGCGAGGGCCCGCAACTGCGAATTGGAGCCGAAGATGAGGTCGACCGCGGTGGCGGTCCACTTCACCTCGTCGGTGGTCAGGTCCCGGATCTCGTACACGTGCTCGTCGGACTCCGACGCCTTCCACCGGGTGCCCGGGGAGAGCAGGTTGGTGAAGAAGTCGTTGGTGAGCACGCCGGGCCGGTCGGTGAGGACACCGTGCCGGACGCCGCCGGAGTTGGCGCCGAGGGCGCGCAGGCCGCCGACGAGGACCGTCATCTCGGGAGCGGTCAGGTTGAGCATGTAGGCACGGTCGACGAGCAGCACCTCCGGCTGGGTCTTCTCGCCGGAGCGCAGGTAGTTGCGGAACCCGTCGGCGCGCGGCTCGAGCACCCGGAAGGACTCGACGTCGGTCTGCTCCTGGGTGGCGTCGGTGCGGCCCGGCCGGAACGGCACGGTCACCTCGACGCCGGCGTCGCGCGCCGCCTTCTCGACGGCGGCCGAGCCGGCCAGCACGATCAGGTCCGCGAGCGAGATCTTCGCGCCGCCGGCGGAGTTGAACTCCCGCTGGATGCCCTCGAGGGTCTCCAGGACCGTCGCGAGCTGCTCGGGCTGGTTGACCTCCCAGCTGCGCTGCGGCTCGAGACGGATCCGCGCGCCGTTGGCGCCGCCGCGCTTGTCGGTGGACCGGTAGCTCGCGGCGGAGGCCCAGGCGGTGGAGACCAACTGGTCGGTCGTGAGACCGGCCTGGAGGACCTTCGCCTTGAGGGCGGCGACGTCGGCATCACCGACGAGCTCGTGGTCGACGGCCGGCACCGGGTCCTGCCACAGCTGGGGCTCGGCGACCCACGGCCCGAGGAAGCGGCTGACCGGACCCATGTCGCGGTGCAGCAGCTTGTACCAGGCCTTGGCGAACGCCAGCGCGAACTCGTCGGGGTTCTCCAGGAAGCGGCGCGAGATCTTCTCGTACGCCGGGTCGACGCGCAGCGCCAGGTCGGTCGTGAGCATCGTCGGCTTGTGCTTCTTCGTCGGGTCGTGGGCGTCCGGGATGATCGCCTCGGCGTCCTTGGCGACCCACTGCTTCGCACCGCCGGGGCTCGTGGTGAGCTCCCACTCGAAGCCGAAGAGGATCTCGAAGAAGCGGTTGCTCCACTGCGTCGGCCGGTCGGTCCAGGTCACCTCCAGACCGCTGGTGATCGTGTCAGCGCCCTTGCCGGTGCCGTAGGTGCTCAACCAGCCCAGACCCTGCGCCTCCAGCGGGGCGCCCTCGGGCTCGGGGCCCACGTGGTCGTCGGCGACGCCGGCGCCGTGGGTCTTGCCGAAGGTGTGGCCACCGGCGATGAGGGCGACGGTCTCCTCGTCGTTCATCGCCATCCGGGCGAAGGTCTCGCGGATGAAGTGCGCCGCCGCGGCGGGGTCCGCGTTGCCGTTGGGGCCCTCCGGGTTGACGTAGATGAGACCCATCTCGGTCGCCCCGACGCCTTCGGCCATCTCCCTCTCGGAGACGTAGCGCTCGTCACCCAGCCAGGTGTCCTCCGGGCCCCAGAAGATCTCCTCGGGCTCCCAGACGTCCTCCCGGCCGAAGCCGAAGCCGAAGGTCTTGAAGCCCATCGACTCCAGGGAGACGTTGCCGGCGAGCACGAGCAGGTCGGCCCACGAGATCTTCTGGCCGTACTTCTGCTTGACCGGCCACAGCAGCCGGCGGGCCTTGTCCAGGTTGGCGTTGTCCGGCCAGCTGTTGAGCGGGGCGAAGCGCTGACCACCGTCACCGGCGCCGCCGCGACCGTCGTGGATGCGGTAGGTGCCCGCGGCGTGCCAGCTCATCCGGATCATCAGGCCGCCGTAGTGACCGAAATCGGCCGGCCACCAGTCCTGCGAGGTGGTCAGCACCTCGGTGATGTCCCGCTTGAGGGCCTCGACGTCGAGCTTGGCGAACTCCCTGGCGTAGCTGAAGTCCGGCCCCAGCGGGTTGACCTTCGACGAGTGGGCGTGCAGCACCGAGAGGTCGAGCTGGTTGGGCCACCAGTCCCGGTTGGTGCGCGGACGACCACCGGTCTTCGGGGTCGGCGAGTCGATCGCCGGGTTCTCGCTCTCGCTGCCGTGCGCGGTGACGGAGTCGTGCGCGACCGGGCAGCCGGCCGCCTCCTTCTTGTCCACGCCCTGCGCGCTGGAGGGCCTGTTCTCCTGGGTGTCGCTCATCTACTTCCTTCCGAGCCGGCTGATCACTGGGAGGTGCGTTCGGCCGCACAGTCGGGGCAGGTGCCCCAGTAGACGACCTCCGCCTCGTCGACCACGAACCCGTGGTCGTCCGAGGCGGTGAGACAGGGAGCGTCGCCGACCGCGCAGTCGACGTCGGCGATCGCGCCGCAGGAGCGGCACACGACATGGTGGTGGTTGTCCCCCACCCGCGACTCGTACCGGGCGGTCGCACCGGTGGGCTGGATGCGCCGCACCAGACCGGCGTCGGTGAGCGCCCGCAGCACGTCGTAGACGGCCTGGTGGGAGACCGTGGGCTGGTCCGCCCGTACCAGCGCGATCACCGTGTCGGTGTCGACGTGCGGATGGTCGCGCAGCGCGGCGAGCACCGCCAGCCGGGGCCGGGTCACACGCAACGAGACCGCCCGCAGCTGGGTCTCGAAGTCGGGCGCCATGCGACGAACATAGCCCACTTTTCTGGAATGAATCAAGTTTTTCGCGAGTCTCGACCCGGCGTGTTCCGACCCAGTTTCGACCCAGGCCCGGTCGCACCGGCCATGATCAGGCGAACTGCGGCGCGGGAGACTCCTGGGTCGGTTCGAGTGTGAGGTGCGCCGAGAGCGCGCGGAGGAAGTCGGGCGCGTCGAAGATCGCGCCGGCGGAGGCGACCCCGCTCGTCCTCGTCCGACCACCGAGCAGGCGATGGACCGCCTCGACCGCCAGCGGCGCGCTGACGGCGTAGATGTCCCGGCCCCTGGCGACGACGCGTCGTTGCACGTCGCCGCGGCGCACGATGACGTCGACGGTGAAGGTCTGCGCGGACCGGCCGCGCTCGTCGACGGCGGCCGGTGCCGTCGCGCCCGGAGCAGCCAGGTCCCCGGCCGCGCCGGTGGTCATGTACGTGCGCACCTCGGGGATGGGCAGGTGGCTGGGGACGGTGACGACGTCGGCCATCGTGAACTCGCCGAGTACGGTCCGGCGGCCCAGCGGAGCGGGAAAGTCCCATTCCATGCTCGGCAGGTCGCGCTCGTCGACGTAGTACTCCAGCCGGCCACCGGTGTAGCGGACCCGCCGGCCGTCGCGCCGCTCCCGGGAGACGGTGCCGGAGGCGAGGGTCCCGGCCGTGGGGTGCCAGCTGCTCAATCCGTACGCGACGTGCGCCTCGTCGGCCGCCGTCCAGTCGCCCATCGCCGTCGTGACCAGCAGATCGCCGAGTCCGCCGAAGAACGCCATCGCCGGGACCACTGCCACGCCCGCGGTCCGGGCCCGGTCGGCGAAGTGGGTGAACGTGTCGAGGTTGGCCTCGATCTCGGCCGCCACGTCCACGTACGGGACGCCGGCGCGCAGGGCGGCCTCGATCACCGGACCGGCGGTCGAGGCGAACGGGCCGGCGCAGTTGACGACCGCAACGGCACCCTTCAACGCCTGGTCGAGCGAGGCCGGATCGTCGACCGA
Source organism: Micromonospora sp. URMC 105 (assembly GCF_051386295.1). Classification (NCBI taxonomy): domain Bacteria; kingdom Bacillati; phylum Actinomycetota; class Actinomycetes; order Micromonosporales; family Micromonosporaceae; genus Micromonospora; species Micromonospora sp. URMC 105. Next base: position 8,508 of record NZ_JBPQTL010000013.1, read on the forward strand.
CGCCACCCGGTGGTCGAGCCCCGGATGCGACGCCGCCAGCGCCTGGAGCTTGCCCGCGTCGCGACCGATCAGAAGCGGGACGTACCCGCGATCGCGCAACTCCGTCACCACGAACCGTCCGGTGTGTCCGTACGCCCCGAACACCGCCACGATCTGAGCCGCCATCTGCGGTTCCTCCCCTTGCCGTATCGACTGAGAAGATCCTCCCGGCAGCGGCCGTACCCGGACCAGTGTCTGGAACGCCATCCCCCGTACAGTTTCGGACATGGCCACCGTCGCGATTGCCGCCACCGAGGCGATGCTGCACTTCGAGCTCGCGATGGCCTGCGAGGTCTTCGTCCGCGACCCCTCCGGCCTGGCAGACCCGTGGTACGACCTCGTGGTCTGCGGTCCGGGCCCGGTCCGGATCGGCAGATTTCAGATGGAACCCGACGACGGGCTGGACCGGCTCGCCCGCGCCGACACCGTGATCATCCCTGCCGTGGAGGACATCGACGCGGAGCTGCCACCCGACCTGCTCGACGCCGTCCGCGCGGCCCACGTGGCGGGCGCGCGGCTGGTCTCGCTGTGCACCGGCGCGTTCGTGCTGGCCGCCGCCGGCGTGCTGGACGGTCTGCGGGCGACCACGCACTGGGCCCACACCGAGGCGCTGGCCGCCCGCTATCCCCGGGTGACGGTCGACCCGGACGTGCTCTACGTCGACAACGGCACCGTGCTCGCCTCCGCCGGCAAAGCCGCCGCGATCGACCTGTGCCTGCACCTGATCCGCCGCGACCACGGCTCGACGGTCGCCAACGCCGTCGCCCGCCGCCTGGTCGTGCCGCCGCACCGCGCCGGCGGCCAGGCCCAGTTCGTCACCACCCCGGTGCCCGCCCGCGACGACCACCCCCTCGCCGACCTCTTGCCCTGGGCGATGGAACGGCTCAACCGCCCGCTGACCGTGGAGGACCTGGCTCGCCAGGCGAACATGAGCTCCCGCAACCTGGCCCGGCACTTCCGGTCGACGACGGGCACCACCCCGCTGCAGTGGCTGTCGACGCAGCGGATCCGCCGGGCCCAGGAACTGCTGGAGAACACCGACCAGAGCATCGACGCCATCGCCGAGGCGGCCGGCATGGGAACCGCCACGACGCTGCGCCGGCACTTCAGCCGGACGGTCGGGGTAGCTCCGGACGCCTACCGTCGCACCTTCCGCAGCGCCGGGCCATCGGCCTGAGACTCTCCATGGGCCGGCAACAGTGCCCGCCATCAGGCCAGTCCGCTGCCGCGTGCACGCCCGGACGTCGACCGTCGAAGGTCAGGTGGCGGGGTCGGCAGCGGCCGGGGGGTCGGCGCGGTCCGCCGGTGGGATGGGGAAGTTGCGGTTGAAGACGTTGTCCGGGTCGTAGGTGGCCTTGACGGCGCGCAGCCGGCTGAGGGTGGGCTCGGGCCAGGCGTCCAGCAGCCGCTCCGGGTCGGTGTCGGACTCGAAGCTGAGGTACATGCCGTCGAGGTGCGGGTACAGCTCGGCCCACAGCTTGTCGAGCCGGAGCCTGCGGTCCGGGACCGTGGCGGCGAGCACGGAGAAGTTCTGCTCCCGGTGCGGGTAGGCGGTCGCGTCGCGGGCGACGTCGTTGACCGCTCCGCCGACGGATCGGAACTGCATGATCATGACGTCACCGGAACGGATCATGGTTGCCATGGCGTCCGCCGCCTGCGGTGTGATGTGGTGCAACAGGCCGCTGTGGGTGTCGTTGAGGCCCTGGCCCCGGTGCCGGTTGCCGGGTGGCACGACGATCGCCGGGTAGGGCACGAGCTGCGCCTGCTGGTCGAGGATGGGCCCGATCTCCAGGAACGGGCTCAGGGCGTACTGCGCCGCCTCGATGTCGTCTCCGGCGTAGACGAGCGTGACCTGGGCCATCGGCGGGTCGCCGCGGCGGCCGGGGAAGAGGGCGAGGAAACTCGTCAGCTCCCGCGGCGCCTCCTCGACGAGCCGGCCCCACCGGCGCAGCAGGTCGGCGGTGTCGGTCGCGTCCGCGACGAGCTGGGCGTAGACGACGTTGCCGACCTCGTACGCCGCCAGCTCCAGGGCGGTGACGACACCGAAGTTGCCACCGGCGCCACGAACGGCCCAGAACAGGTCGGGGTGCTGCTCGTCGTCGACGCGCAGCAGGCGGCCGTCCGCGGTGACGATCTCGGCGGCGACGACGTGGTCGATGGTCAGGCCGTGTTTGCGCACCAGGTATCCGATGCCCGCGGTGGTGGCGAGGCCGCCGACACCCACGTCGCCGTAGTCGCCGGAGCTCATCGCCAGGCCGTACGGCGCGAGCGCCTGGGCCACCTGCCCCCAGCGGGCGCCCGGCTCCAGCCGGATCCGGCGGGTCGTCCGGTCGAGCACCTCGACCTTGTTCATCCTCGACATGTCGATGACGATTCCGCCGTCGTTCGTCGAGCGGCCGCTGATGCCGTGCCCGCCGCTGCGCACGGAGAGCGGGACATGCTGCGTCCGCGCGTACGCCACCGCGTCGACCACCTCGGCGGCGTTCTGCGGGCGGATCACCAGGGCCGGCGATCCGTGCCAGCTGTAGCTGTCGCGCACGTGCTCGTACTCGGGGTCGCCGGGCTCGACGGACCTGGTGGTCAGCGACGCGGGCAGGGCGTCGTAGTCGAGGCCCGGCCGGCGCTCGGCCAGGGCGGCGGCCGGGCGGACCCGTCCGGCGCCGGTCGCGCTCCCCGTGCGCTCCTTGGCGACGGCCTCCCGCAGCGCGGGAGCGATCTCCTGCCCGAAGGCCTGGATGAGTCGTGGGTCGTCCCGGCCGATCAGAAAGGCGCTGAACCCCTCCTCGAGGACCAGCGGCAGCAGCTGGTCGACCCACTGCTCGGCAGGTCCCTGCAGGAAGCCGCGGCTGCGCGACGAGACGTCGACCGTGAACAGATTCAGCAGCCGCCGGACCTGTCCAGGGTCGCGTCCCGCCGCCAGCGCCGCCTCGTCGATGAGCCGGTTGGCGGTCACCCGGTCCGGCGACCGCAGGTACTCCAGCGTCGGCAGCCAGCCGTCGGCCTGCTGGCCGGTCAACGCCAGCATCTTCGGCTGGTACGCGCCGAGCCAGATGCCGATGTCGTGCGCCGGCGCGGGGCCGCGCTGCATGCCCGGGACCGGGTAGTACTTCCCGTCCCGCCGCAGCGGCCCGGAGGCGGCGTCGTCCCAGACCCCGCGCAGGACGTCGATCGCTTCCCGCAGCGCCGCGACGCCCTGCCCCGGCGTCAGCCGGCGACCGCCCATGCCCTCGATCCCGTCTGCGAACGCGCCGGCGCCGAGGCCCAGTTCGAACCGGCCGTGGGAGAGCCGGTCCAGGCTCGCCGCGGCCCGGGCGAGCACGGCCGGTGGACGCAGCGGCAGGTTGAGGACGTTCGCCGAGACCCGCAGCCGCTCCGTACGGGCCGCGACCCAGCTCAGCAGGGTCCAGGTGTCGAGGAACGCGGAGTTGTACGGGTGGTCCTGGAAGGTGGCGAGGTCCAGTCCCGCCGCTTCGGTCAGCTCTGCCAGCGCCACTACCCGGTCCGGGTCCTCGGCACTGGGCGTCAGGAACGTCCCGAACAGGAGTTCGTGACCGTAATCAGGCATTTTTCCATCCCCCCATGATCATGTAATCCGAGTTTATCTGTGCGGCATATCTTTTGTCTCCCAACTCTTTTGTTGTACATCTCATTCCGGCGCCACCGACAGATCTGGCTGCACAACTTTGTGCGCGGCCAAACTTCGTGGTGATCAACGCATCGCGGCTAGCATGGGCGCATGTCCACCCCCGACCCCTGCGAGCTGCCGGCCGACCGCCGGCGCGGTCCGACCTTCGGCTGGTCCCTGGGCATGGTGCTGCGCCGCTGGCACGAGCACGTCGAGGAGGGGCTGAAGGACCTGCCGCACGGCAGCCGGGGCTACCACATCCTGGCCGTCGTCGTACACGAGGAGGTGCCCACGCAGGGGGCCCTGGCCGCCCGCCTGGGCATCGACCGCAGCGTCCTGACGTACGTCATCGACGACCTGGAGAACGCCGGTCTCATCGAGCGGCAACTCGATCCGCGCGACCGGCGCGCCCGCCGGATCGTGGCCACCGAACGCGGGCGTGGCGCACTCGCCGAGGCCGAGCGCCGGGTCGCCCGCGCCGAGGACCACGTGCTGGGCGGGCTGCCCGAGCAGCAGCGCGGCGTCTTCCGCGACCTCGCCGCGCGCGCCGCCGAGGCGATCCACGCCGCCGCACCCGGAACGGACCCGTGCGCCGCGGTGACCAGCGTCCTTCCCCCGGCCGAGCGATCCGCCCGCTGACCGAGGCCTGGCCCTACGACCGCCACCCGGGTGGGCACCGCTTGCCGTAGGTGTAGTTTCGCCCCGTGCGACGTGTCTGCGTGGTCGGGGCCGGTGCGGTCGGCGGCGTGATCGGCGCGCGGCTGGCCCTGGCCGGGCTCCCGGTGTCGGCCCTGGCCAGGAACGAGACGCTGGCTTCGCTGCGTACCCACGGCTGGTTGTTGAGCTCGCGCGACGGCGCACCGCAGGCCGCCCCGGTGGCCGCGGCCACCGACGACGCCGCGGCGCTGGGCCCGCAGGACGTCGTGATCCTCGCGGTGAAGGCGCACCACCTGCCCACGCTCGCGCCCACGCTGGCGCCGCTGCTCACCCCGGAGACCGTGCTGGTCCCGGCGCTGAACGGGGTGCCATGGTGGTTCTTCCACTGCTTCGGCGGCCCACTGGCCGGCACCGGCCTGGACGCGGTCGATCCCGGAGGCGTCGTCTCGAAGTCGCTGCCGCCCGAGCAGGTGATCGGGTGCGTGGTCTACCTCGCCGCCCGCACCCTCAGACCCGGGCACGCCGTGCACACCGCAGGTGACGAGCTGATCATCGGCGAGCCCTCGGGCGTGGCGTCGCCCCGGGCGGCGGCGGTCGCCACGCTGCTGCGCCGCGGCGGGTTCACGGTGACGGTGTCGGAGTCGATCCAGCGGGACGTCTGGTTCAAGCTCTGGGGCAACACGACCATGAACCCGATCTCCGCGCTGACCGGAGCCACCGCCGATCGCATCCTCGACGACGCGCTGGTCACCACGTTCGTGGAGCGGGTCATGACGGAGGCGGCCGAGATCGGTGTGCGGATCGGCTGCCCGCTCTCCCAGACCGTCGCGGAGCGCACCGAGGCCACCCGGCGGCTCGGCGCCTTCAAGACCTCCATGCTCCAGGACGCCGAGGCCGGTCGCACCATCGAGCTGGACGCCCTGGTCACCGCCGTCGCTGAGATCGGCGCGCTGACCGGCGCGCCCACCCCGTACCTGGACGCGCTGCTCGGCCTCACCCGCCTCGCCGCCCGCGAGCGCGGCCTCTACTGACCGAAGCCCCGGCAGACCGCGAGCAAAGGGTCGCCGTTCGCCGAGCACCTGCTGCAGGATCCGGCGTACGGCGTGCTGCGCCGGCTAGGCGGGCGGCATGCCGCTGACGTTGGTGGACATGGTGTGCACGATGCCGGGTAGTTGCCCCAGCACCCCGGCGGGCAGACCACGCACCGTCTCTTCCGCGAGGGTGACCCAGAGCTGCCGGATCTGATCGGCCAGCGCCTTGCCGCTGTCCGTCAGCGCGACGACGGTGGCGCGCTTGTCGACCGGGTCGGGCGTGCGCCGGATGTGCCCGGAGGCCTCCAGCTTGCGGGTCATCAGCGTGACGCTGGGTGGTTCGCAGCCGAGCGCCTGGCTGAGCTGGGCCTGGATGCGCGGGCCGGTCCGGTCGAGTTCGAGCAGTAGAGCCTCCTGGCCGGGGTGCAGGCCGAGCGGGGCCAGCAACTGCGCCGCCCGGGCCCGGTGACGCAGGCTGAGCAGGCGGATCGCCTGGTTGAGGGCGTCGGCGTACTCCGGATCCATGGAACCTCCTTGACAACCGCATTCGTTATGCGCATAAGGTTATGCGAGTAACAGTTACGCGCGTAACTAATCCTACACATCATCGAGGAGCCGACATGACGGTGAAGGTCGCGGTCATCTACTACAGCTCGACGGGCACGGTCCACGCCCTCGCCGAGGCGGTCGCCGAGGGCGCCACCTCGGCCGGGGCGGAGGTACGGCTGCGCCGGGCCGCCGAGCTGGCGCCCGCCGAGGCCATCGACCAGAACCCGCGGTGGCGCCGGCACGCCGACGCCACCGCCTCGGTCCCGGTGGCCGAGCTCGACGACCTGTCCTGGGCCGATGCGTACGCCTTCGGCACGCCGACCCGGTTCGGCACACCGGCCGCGCAGCTCAAGCAGTTCATCGACCAGGCCGGCGGCCTGTGGCGCGAGGGCGTGCTGGCCGACAAGGCGGTGACGGCCTTCACCTCGGCCTACAACCGGCACGGCGGCAGCGAGGCCACGATCCTCGCGCTCGGCAACGTCTTCTACCACTGGGGCGCGGTGATCGTTCCGCCCGGCTTCACCGACGCGACGGTGTACGCCGCCGGGGGCAACCCGTACGGCACCGTCTCGACCGGCGGCGAGGGCGCCGACGTCGCGGCCCTCGCCGCCGCCCGCTACCAGGGTCAGCGGCTGGCCCATGTCGCCGTCCGGCTGAAGGGCGCTCCCCTCGTCGCGGGCGCCGCCCAGGTTGCCTGAGCCGCGAGCCGGCGAAGCGGAGGAAGTCATGACGAGTACCCGCACCGAGAACCAGCCGGTCACGCCGTACACCGGCCCGGCCTGGCTGGTGCTCGCACTGGCGTGCGCCTGCCAGTTCATGGTGATTCTCGACGTGTCGATCGTCAACGTCGCGCTGCCGTCGGTGCAGCGCGACCTCGGGTTCACCGACACCGGGCTGGCCTGGGTGGTGAACGGCTACGTGCTGGCGTTCGCCGGCTTCATGCTCCTGGGCGGCCGCGCGGCCGACCTGTTCGGTCACCGCCGCATGCTGGTGTCCGGGCTCGCCCTCTTCTCCCTGGCCAGCCTGGCCGCGGGCCTGGCGACCGACCCGGAGATGCTGGTCGCCGCCCGGGCGGTGCAGGGTCTGGGCGGCGCCATGCTGGCCCCGGCCACCCTTGCCGTGGTCACCACCTGCTTCTCCGAGGGGCCGGAACGCGCCCGGGCGTTCGGGGCGTGGTCGCCGCGGGCGGCGTCGGCGGCATGGTCGGTGCAGTGGCCGGCGGTGTGCTGACGGCCGGGCTCTCCTGGCGGTGGGTCTTCCTGATCAACGTACCGATCGGGGTGGTGCTGGTCGCGGTGGCGATGACGTCGCTGATCGCGCGGGCCGGCCGGCGCGAGTCGCTGGACCTGGCCGGTGCGATCACCGGCACGGCCGGCCTGACGGCGCTGGTCTACGGCGTCATGCAGACCGCCGATCACGAGTGGGGATCCCCGCAGGTGCTCGTCCCGGTCCTGGCCGGTGTGCTCCTGCTGGTGGCGTTCCTGGTGGTGGAGAAGCGGTTCGCGACGGCGCCGATGATGCCCCTGCGGCTGTTCACGAACCGAAGCGTTGCGGTCAGCAACGCGATGCTCCTGCTGTTCGGCGGCATCGCCATCGCGATGTGGTTCTTCACCTCGCTGTTCATGCAGAACGTGCTGGGTTACCGCGCGCTCGGCGCCGGGCTGGGACAGACACCGGCCGCGGTCATGTTCGTGGTGGTCGCCCGGTTCGCCGCCGGCCGGCTTTCACGGACCGGCGCGCGCCCGCTGGTGCTGGCCGGGTGCGCGTGCTTCGTGGCCGGGTTCGGCTGGCTCTCGCAGGCCGACGCGGGCAGCCGTTACGTCGTCGGCGTCCTGACCCCGACCCTGCTCGTCGCGATCGGCATCGGCCTGGTGTTCCCGGCGCTGATGGCGTCGACGACCGCCGATGTCGCGCCGCACGACGCAGGCATCGTCGGCGGCCTGGCCAACACCGCCGGCCAGGTCGGCGGTTCGGTGGCGCTCGCGGTGTTCGCGACCGCGGCCGCCGCCCGGGCCGCCGCGCACGACAGCGCGCGCTCCTCGCCCGAGGCACTGGCCGCCGGATATGAGCTGGTCTTCGGCCTGGCGGTCGGAGTCGCCCTGGCGATCGCCGCGGTGAGCCTGCTCCTGCCCGCGCGGCAGCGGAGCGCACCCCCGACGCCGGGTGACGTCGCGTCGCCCACGCGGTGACCAGCTACGTGGCCGACCGTCACCGGGTCGACATGATCTTTCTGCCAGCCCGCGCGCCGCCGCGACTCGGCGCCTTGATGACGGACTTGTGATCAGTGGTGCGAGGGTCACGTCCAATGCTCCGGGACGGACATCCAGGTGGGGTACGACGTGCGGGAATCATTCGTCGTCGCCGATGCCGACGGGACTGTCGAGAGGCTGCTCGGGTTGCTCCGCACGGGGGGACGCAATCCCGGAACTGGCTCGCGACCTGTCCGATCAGTGCGGCCGTGACGTGCCGGTCGGCGCGTCATGGCCGCGCTGCAGGCGCTCGACGGGCAGCGCCTGCCCGAGGACGGCGCACGGCTCGGACGGCTGGGCGAGAAGGTTACCGGCCGCCACTTCTCGGGGCTGTTCCATGATCAGCCCGGGGTTGGCAACCGTGCATCGCCAACGCGCTGGTCAGGCTCGCACTGCCGCAATGGGCCCGTGACATGATTGCGCCCATGGGGAAGCAGCAGGACGTCGGCGGGCCCGATCGTCACAGCGGGTCAGATACCACCGACCACCGTGCGGCCGGTGGGAGCGTCGACGCGCGGCTCGCCCTCGCGCAGGACCCCGCAACGCCACAGCTGACCCTCATCGACCTGGCGTCCGACCCGTCGGCCGTGGTCCGTAAGACGGTCGCGGCCCGGACCGACGCACCCGCCCAGGCACTGCGACCGCTGGCCCGGGACCATGATCGTCAGGTCCGGGAGGCCGTGGCGAGAAACCCTTCGACCTCGGTCGGCAACCTCCTGCGCCTGGTCAAAGACGCCGACCGGTGGGTCCGCTGGGCGGTCGCCGGCAACCCCGCTTGCGACGAGTCGGTGCGCCGGGTCATGTCAGAGGCACCCGACAAGGAGCTTCGTGGCCTTCTCGCCGAGACGCGGGAGTTGGAGCCCGATCTGGCCGCCAGGCTGATCGACGACGTCTCACCCGAGGTACGGGAACGACTCGCCACCCACACCCACGACCCTGAGGTGATCACCGCCCTGATGGCCGATCGCACCGCACGCGTACGCAAGGGGGTCGCCCGCAACCCGCGGACCACCGCCGAGCAGCGCAGCGCGCTTGCCCAGGACCCCGTGGTCGACGTCCGTGCCGCGCTGGTCCGCGCGGTCGAGCTGGACGAGGAGGATCTGGAACGCCTGGTTGACGACCGTTCGGTGCAGGTCCGACTGGCGATGGCACAGTCCGAGGTCATTCCGCCGCACATCCGGCGGGCCCTCGAACGTGATCCCGACGAGACGGTGGCCGGCGCGGCGCGGGATTTCCGCCCGGCGTCTGGCACCTCCCCCGTGGTACGGGCTCCACGCGTCGGTCACCGGCCCTCCGGGACTGGCCCGGGTCGACCGGGTGGCACCGCGCGCTGAGGGCGGCGGCCGTGACACCCGAACCGTCGACAGGGCCACGTCCGGCAGCCCGCACCCCCGGTCGGGTACGCGTGCGAGCCGTCTACCCCGGCACCTTCGATCCCTTCACTGCCGGGCATCTGGATGTGGTGAACCGGGCACGCGACCTCTTCGACGAAGTGGTCGTGCTCGTCGCGGTCAACAGCACCAAGCATCCGGGCACCGACGAAGAGCAGCGAGCGGCCGCTGTTCGGGCCGATCTGCCGGTCGAGTGGACCTCCGTCACCGTTGTGGCCTGGAGCGGACTGACCTCCACCTACTGCCGTCTCCATGAGGTAGGAGTGATCGTCCGCGGCGTGCGTAACACCACCGACCTTCAGGCCGAGTACCAGCTCGCCGCGATGAATGAATCGCTGGGTGTCCCCACGGTATTGCTGCCTGCGCAGCCCGAGCTGGCCGCGGTGTCGTCGACTGCGGTACGCACGCTAGGAAGCTGACCTTCGTCCACGCAGCCGTAGGCTGCCGGCCAGCGGCGACCCCTCGTCGGTCCGCCGCCGGTCCGTAATTCGGACTCCGACTCACCTACCAAGCAGAAACGCAAACGGTGCGCGCTGAAACGAATCTCGCCCGTGGTCGGCCCGATGGTCGGCGTGGCTGGAGATGCAAGGTTCGGCGGACCCGGACGAGGTCGGCCTCGACGGTCTCTGGGCTGATGAGCCGACGCGGGATGCGTCAAGGGTCGTGCGGTGCGTACAGTTCCGGGTCGGACTTGGGGTGGGCCGGGAAGATCCGGCGCAGGGAACGGGATGAGACAGCGGCGGCATGACGGCGGACAACATTACTGAAAACAGTCACCACGGCATTGATCGCGCCCGCCTGGAGACCTGTCTCAGCGTCTTTGAGGCGTTGGAGGACCTACCTCCCGATCACCCCGACGTGGTGCGGGTGCAACGGGCCACCGCGAAGCTCTACAAGGTGATCAAGCAGCGGCGACGTGAGGAACGGCGCAATGCCATCGTGGCGGCCGACCGCGCGGTGACGGCAGCCACCGCCACGGGCGCCCCTGGCCGGATCGACGACGAGACCCAGGGCATCCCGCTCGCCTCCCCCACCGTCGGTACCACCGCCGGCTTCCTGCACAACCCGCGCGGCTGCTACGTCTGCAAGCAGCGCTACCGCGAGGTGGACGCCTTCTATCACCAGCTCTGCCCGCCCTGCGCCGCGCTCAACCGGGAGCGCCGGGACGCCCGCACCGACCTGACCGGCCGGCGCGCGCTGCTCACCGGCGGCCGGGCGAAGATCGGCATGTACATCGCGCTGCGGCTGCTGCGCGACGGCGCGCACACCACGGTGACCACGCGGTTCCCACACGACGCGGTCCGTCGATTCGCCGCGATGCCCGACAGCGCGGACTGGCTGCACCGCCTGCGGATCGTCGGGATCGACCTGCGCGACCCCGCCCAGGTGATCGCCCTCGCTGACTCGGTCAGCAGCCAGGGACCACTCGACATCCTGATCAACAACGCGGCGCAGACCGTTCGCCGCACTCCCGGGGCGTACGCGCAGCTCGTCGCCGCGGAGGCAGCAGCCCTGCCGGACGGCCCGCTGCCGGAGATGATCACGTTCGCCAAACCGGCCGGCCGGAGCGACCCGGCGGGCAGCCTGACCGCTTCGCCGCAGCCGGCGATCACCCCGCAGGCGCTCACCGCGCTGGCGCTGACCAGCGGCTCCGCCTCGCCGGAACGGGTCGCGGCAGCAACCGCAATCGACGCCGGCGGTCTGGTGCCGGACCTCGACCCCGTCAACAGCTGGGTGCAGCGGGTGCACGAGGTGGACCCGGTCGAACTGCTCGAAGTGCAGCTGTGCAACGTGACCGCGCCGTTCGTGCTGGTCAGCCGGCTGCGACCGGCGATGGCCGCAGCGACCGCCCGCCGCAAGTACGTGGTGAACGTGTCGGCGATGGAGGGCCAGTTCGCCCGCGGCTACAAGGGGCCGGGGCACCCGCACACCAACATGGCCAAGGCCGCGCTGAACATGCTGACCCGCACCAGCGCCCAGGAGATGCTGGCCGACGGCATCCTCATGACCAGCGTCGACACCGGCTGGATCACCGACGAGCGACCCCACCCGACGAAGATGCGGCTGGCGGACGCCGGCTTCCACGCCCCGCTGGACCTGGTCGACGGCGCGGCCCGGGTCTACGACCCGATCGTCCGCGGCGAACAGGGCGAAGACCTGTACGGCTGCTTCCTGAAGGACTACGCGCCCTGCGCCTGGTGATCGGCGGGACCACCCGCAGTCGGCCACCCGGGCTCAGGCCGACATCGTCAGCACCGTCGCCCGTCCACCACAGGTCCGAGCTGCGGCGGCGAGCGCGGTGAGCGCCTCGACGCAGTCATCGTCTCCGCACCCGAGTCCGTCCGGCAGCACATGGGCGTGCGATCACCTCGACAGCCCGGATGTCTCTGGGCAGTTCGGCGGCTTGCGGTGAGGATGGGTGCCGTGACCGTCGTTCATGGCCTTGAAGGGCCGGACCTCACCGGCCTGCGGGACCCGGAGTGGACCGAGCAGCTGGAAGCCGGCGACCTGCACGTCTGGGTGCCCAGCCAGATGCCGGACCGGCGCCTTGCCGTCGTCCTCGGGCACAGCGACGGCGACCAACCCCTCACGCTCGCCGCGCTGGTCGCCGCCGGTCCTCTCCCGGAACTGCCCGCCTGACCGCCGGCTAGTGGTGTGTCGCGAACATGGTGACCCGGTCGACGGCGGCGCAACGCCGAGCCGATCCGGATGTCGTTCGGGGTGTCCGGCGGTGGCCCACCTTGAGCAAGGAGGGCCTGGAGAAGGAGCCCGTCGTCTTCTTCTCCGCGCTGATCCATAGGGGACACGCCCCCTACGACCCGTCTCCAGCGGTGTACCGGCAAGGCGGGGACACCGTGCAACCCTTCTGCATCAACCAGATCCACCGCACACTCCGCCTCTGACATTCACCGCAGACGGATCCCGGAAGGGTATTCGTGGCTGCCTATTGCAGCCGCACGAGGCATCGGCAAGGATGATTCCCGGCACGACGTGACCGGGGGGCGCGCTCGTCGCGTTTGCGTCCCCCACACAGTTTGGGGGAACCGGTGAGGCTCAGGCCGCTCGTCGTTGCGTTACTGCTCACCGTGGCCGGAGGTCTGGTCGGCACGCCGACCGCGACCGCGGCGCCCTCGGCCGAAACGCAGCCAAACGTTCGCACGGCGGGCACGCTAACCCTGATCGCCGGACAGTTCAACATGGCCGGTGGCCATCCACAGCACGGCGTCAAGGGTGATGAGGTAGCCGATGCGCTGGCCCAGGACATCAACCGGCGGGTGCCACAGCTCGGGTTCCTGACCATCAACGAGGGCTGTCTGGACTGGCTGGAACGGATCGAAGCGCAACTGCCGGACACGTACACGGTGCGCTTCGACCCGATCCGAAACGGCAGCGGCCAGGTGGCGAACTGCAAGCACGAATCGCCGTTCGGCAACGCCATCATTTACAACACGGGCGTCCTGGTCAACCCGCAGCCCGTGGCGCATGACCTGGGCGCGCTGGAAGGCGCGGAGAAGCGGGAGATGCTGTGCCTGCGATCCGTCGCCAGGATGCTGGTGGTCTGCACCGCGCACCTCGTCGCCTCGGGTGAGAACGTCGAGCAGCGTCGGCGGGAGGCGGCAGAGGTCAAGCGGGTGCTGGCGACCGACTACTCCAGCTACACCGTGCTGCTCGGTGGCGACCTCAACGACGACCCGATCTCGCAGGCGACCAGCAACCTCTACCACAGTGGCTACGGAGGCGTACCGACCCAGGAGGCGCACGGCGCGTTCAAGGAGGCGTTCAGCCCCTGTCGCAACGAGATCAAAGTCTATTATCTCGGATCCGGCGGAGAGCAGAACTGGTGCCGAGGCGGCCCGAACACCCACGGCATCAACAAGTACGACTACCTGTTCGTGCCGCCGGCGGCGACGGTCCACTCAGCGACCGTGGTGTCGTCGCCGCACTCGGACCACAAGCAGATGTGGGCCGAGCTGACGATACCGTCCAGCATCGGGCCGCTCGTCGACTCGATCATGGTGGTCGGTGACTCGATCAGCCAGGGTCTCGAGGGCGACTACACCTGGCGCTACCGGCTCGCCCAACACTTGAAGTCAGCCGGTCGCGACGTGACCTTCGTCGGCCCCTACCGCGGCACCACCCGGCTGCCGAGGAGCCAGCCGGCCAACTACCCCGAGGAGTCGGCGCCACCGTACTTCAACGGGGTCTACCGCGACGGGCTCACCTTCGACAGCGACCACTTCGCCCAGTGGGGACGCCAGGCACACCAGGCCAAGAACGACATCTACTCGCGGGTGAGTCAGTACCAGCCGACCTACCTGCTGGTCGAGCTCGGATTCAACGACCTGGGCTGGGGCGTGTCCAACCCGGACGGGCTGATCGCCGACATGCGTACCCTGATCACCAACGCCCGGGCCGCCAAGTCCGACATCCGCATCCTGGTCGCCAACGTGCCCCAACGCACACCACTGGACGTGCAACCGGACCTGGGTACCAAGATCAGCGCGTACAACGCCAAGCTGGGGCCCGCGTTGCAGGCGCTGAACACGACGGCGTCACCGGTACGGCTGGTGGACTTCGCCACCGGCTACAACCCGTACACCGACGCCTATGACGGCCTGCACCCGAACCCACAGGGCGAACACAAGATCGCCAAGGCGTTCGCCAACGTCCTGTGGAACCAGTTCCAGGTCGGCGCCACCTACAGCACCCCGTCCGGGACCATCGCGCCCCTGGTGCCCGCCGCGCCCGGCTGGATGCGGGCCAAGCTCACCGCCGCCGGGATCGACCTGGAGTGGCAGCACTCGTTCGGCGCCGGCGGCTACTGGTTCTATCAGCGCGACGCCACTGCCGGCGAGGCGTTCAAGGCGCTGCCGTTGCAGATTCCGGCCGACTCGTGGGGCGCCAGGTGGGTGATACCCGGCCACACCTACGAGTTCTACGTCGTGGCCACTCGCGGCGACGGGCAGGTCAGCGGGCCGTCGCCGATCGCTTCCGCCACCGTCGCCAACCAGCAGACTGCGGCCGGTCCGCCGAACATCGTCGCGACGCCCGGGCCGGGCTACATAGACGTACGCTGGGACGCCGCGACCGGGCCGTACAGCGAGACCGTGCACACGTACGTCGTCTACTACCTGGACAACTCGGTGCCGGGCGCCATCGTGTCGACGAAGTCCACCACCGGCCGCTCGATCCGGTTGTCCGGCCTGGTCAGCGGCCACTCGTACACCGTGGCCGTGTGCTCGGTCAACGCGGCCGGGGAAGGACTGCCCGCAGGCGGTCAGTCCGTCACCGTCGGCTAGTGCCTCGTCTTTGCACGTTGATCGTGTAATCCGTCGGTTGTGAGGACTCATCCGGCAGGTTGCTGGGGTCCGGGCTGCCAGCGCTTCGGGCGCCACGTGGGCGGAGAAGATCGTGACCGGGCGACCGTTTCTCGCGGCCTGGGGACCACCCGAACAGGTTCGACGCAGAGGCTCCGACGCTCGCTCCGCACAGACAGCATGGCGCACGACCATCGTGGTGCACACGAAGGCCGGCCGCTGGCATTGACGGGTGTCTCTATCGGGTGTCTCATGGCGGATACCCACCGGTAACCCCGCCCCGGAGGTTCCCATGCGCTCCCGCCCCCCGCGTCGCCTCTCTCGACTGCTGCCACTGGTGCTACTGCTCGCCGCCGGGACCGTCGCAGCCCCACCCGCCCACGCGGCCGGACCCGCCGCCTGTGACCCGGCCGGCTGCCTGCTGCCCTTCCCCAGCGACGTGCACACCGTCGCCGACCCGAGCACCGACACCGGCATCCGGCTCAACCTCGACCGAGCCGACATGCCGGCAAACGTCCTCGGCACCCGGATCAACCCCTGGGAATGGAACCGCAGCGACGGCTTCTCCCCCGGATCCGCGCTGCTCGTGCACGTCCCCGGGCTCGACGCCGCGTCGACCGGCCTCGCCCCGGCCACCGACATCGGCCGCTCCCTCGCCGCCGACGCCCCGATCGTGCTGATCAACACCCGGACCGGGGCGCGACAGCCTTACTGGGCCGAGCTGGACGCCGGCGCCGCTGACCGGCCCGACCGGCAGGCACTGATCATCCGGCCCGCCCGCAACCTCGACGAGAACACCCGGTACGTCGTCGGGCTGCGCCGGCTCCGCACCGCCACCGGCGCCCCGGTCGCCGCGTCGGAGACCTTCACGGTCCTGCGCGCCCCCACTCCCCCAGCCGACGCGGCACTGCACCGCCGCTGGCAGTACACGCAACGTGCTCTCGGCTCCCTCGCCGCGGCCGGCGTCGACACCGCCGAACTCCACCTCGCCTGGGACTTCACCGTAGCCAGCCGGCGTGGGCTGACCGGCCGCATCACCCACATGCGCGACGAGGCGTTCCGCCGGCTGAGCATCTTCGCTCCGGCGGTCACCATCGACGCCGTCACCGACCGGTCCGCCGAGACCGACCCGTACATCCGGCGGCAGGTCGCGGGGACCGTGGTGGTGCCCAGCTACCTCAACAACTCGCTCGGACCGCCCGGCTCCTGGCTGAACACCGGCGACGACGGGCTGCCCGAGCAGGAGGGCGTGAACACCCAGCTGGCGAAGTTCCACTGCAACATCCCCCGCTCGGCGAGCGCCGGCACCCCCGCCCGGCCGGCCCTCTACGGTCACGGCCTGCTCGGGTCCCCGCTCGAGATCGATCAGAGCCGGCTGCGGCAGTACGCCAACGAGTCGAACACCATGCTGTGCGCCACCGCCTGGATCGGCATGGCCACCGAGGACGTTCCCAACGTCATCTACTCCCTTGGGGACTTCTCGCAGTTCCCGTCGATCCCGGACCGCACCCAGCAGGGATTCCTCAACTTCCTCTTCCTCGGCCGGGCGCTCACCCACACCTGGGGCGGGCTCAGCACCCGCTCGGCGTTCCGCGACGGCGGCGCTCTGTTCCGCGCCGGGTCCGGCCAGCTCGTCTACCTCGGCAACAGCCAGGGAGGCATCCTCGGCGGTGCCCTCTGCGCCGTGGCCACCGACCTGACCCGCTGCTCGCTGGGCGTACCCGGGGCCAACTACTCCACCCTGCTGAACCGCAGCGTGGACTTCGACCAGTTCCTGCCGGTCTTCGGCACCGCGTATCCCGACCCGCTGGATCGTCAGCTCATCCTCGGGCTGGCACAACTGGTCTGGGACCGCGGAGAGGCGAACGGCTACCTCAACCACCTGACCCGTGACCCGCTGCCCAACACGCCGGCGAAGCGGGTGATCCTCATCGAGGCGTTCGGCGACCACCAGGTGGCCAACGTGGCGACCGAGGTGATGGCGCGCAGCATCGGCGCGGGGCTGCGTACCCCGGCACTGGCCCCCGGACGCAGCGCGGACGCCGCACCGTTCTGGGGCATCCCGGCCGTGCCCACCCTGCCCTACGCCGGCAGCGCGCTGGTGGTGGTGGACAGCGGTTCGCCGGCGCCACCGGCCGGCAACGTCCCGCCCCGAGCCGGCCTCGACCCGCACGGTCATCCGGCCAACTCGCCGCAGATCCGGGCGATGATCGCCCGGTTCCTCGCCACCGGCGAGCTCGTCGACACCTGCGCTGGGCAGCCCTGCACGGCAACCCCGTAGACGGCCGGGCGGCTGCCACGGCGGGTGTCGGCGGTTCGAGCAGGCGTCCGGTCGCGGTGATCGCGGCCAGGACGCGCGCTGGGCGCCGACACCCGCCGTGTCGTCGATCTGGCCGAGTTCATCCCGTTCCTCGACTACGACCTGGAGATCCGCAGCGTCATCTGCTCCACCAACGCGATCGAGTCGCTCAACGCCCGCTACCGCCGGACAGTCAAGGCCCCGCGGCCGCACGTTCGGAGACGTCCGGTTCACCCAGCGCGCCGGCGGCGGCGACCGGTGGCGGGCGGGGTGGTGGTGCGGTGGCTCGATGCGTCGTAATGAGGTTCGGGTTGGCAAGTCGGCTGGGTGCGGTGCCGCTCGTACTGCTCCAGCGTCCAGCCGGGTAGCCGCCGACCTTGCTCCCCGGGGCGACCGCCAGGTCGTCGCGTTGGCCACGTACGAGTGGTGCCCATGCGGGCACCAACATGAGAAATGTCTCACCGGCCGGAGTCCGTCAAATCATGAACGGCCACTCATTAGGAGCTTTGACAGATGCGTCGGAAAGATGAACAGCGCCGGGTAGAGGGTCGAAAGCGATGGATGTAGCTTCCCTGCGATCAACGCTTCGGCGCTGGCGGAGGTACCGATCGTCAGCGCGGAGCGCCACGCTCGGGGAGGCGACGCAGGCGTGCACAGAACAACGACGATCCGGCGATTCCGCTGGTTGGCTGCTGGCGTGGCCCTGGTCGCGGTTGCGGCTTTGGGTCCCGCTTCGACGGCTACCGCGAGCCCCCGTCCAGGCTCGGGTCCGGTCCCCAGCCAGCCCGCCCCCACCCGCGAATCGGTGGCGATCAGTAGTGGGTTCGGTGAGGCCGGCATGGTGTGGCACGTGGGCGGCAACGGCACGGCGGACGGGTCGCCGGTGACCATCACCGAGTACCAGGTGGGGCTGGCCGGCGCGGCGGTGGCCCGGCAGCGTTGGGTGTTCGACCCGGTCGCCGGTAAGACGTTCGTGTTCTCGATCCGGAACCCGGTGACGGGGAAATGTCTTGCCCGGGCCAACGACACGGCCACCTCGATCCTGGTAATCGCCACCTGCGCCGCGAACTCGGCCCGGCAGCAGTGGTCGGTGCCGCGCGGGGCCACCGACGCCGGCAACTACGACGGGTTCCGGGTAGTCAGCGTGACCGGCGGTCGGTGCGTCGAGACCGGTGAGGGGGAGATGGACCCGCAGCTGGCGGCGGCGGCCATGCCGCCGCTGCAGCTCGGCCCGTGTGGCGGCTCCTTTCACACCTGGCAGCGCTGGCAGATGCGCACCGGCCTCGACGGGTGCACCGTGCGCACCCGCGAGTGGCAGGTGCTCGGCCGGATGTGCGTCGCGGCGGGTGAGAACCTGCAGGGCTTCATGTCCGCTTGGCGCAACGAGAGCCTGACCGTCGGCTACCAGAAGCCGGAGGAGCGGCTGCTGAGCAACACCGCCCGCGCGTACCTGGGCATCCAGCCGATCGACGCGCAGGGCGGCAACAGCCGCGGCGGCAGCGTGGAGTTCGGCTGGCAGGCCGACGGCCCAGCCCGCTACGACGGCAGCACCGCCTACAGCGCCTACTGGCTGGAGAACGGCAACGGCCGGGAGGAGTACCACGCCGTGCCGGGCACCTGGGACGGCGGCGTCGACAACGGCTCCCGCACCGCCAACCGGCAGATGCATACCTACCTGCTGCTGGGCACCGGCAACGCCGGCCAGTGGGACGTGCTCTACGACTACAACCCGGTCGGCACCACCAAACTGCAGCAGGGCGGTCGGATGCGCACCGGCGAGGTCGGCATGTACATCCGTAACCTCAACCTCACCCAGCTCGCCCAGCCGCTGGATTACCGCACCCAACTGCTCACCGCCGGAGGCCAGTGGCGCCGGCCGACCGTCGCCGAGACCGCGACCGGTGTGCAGAAGACGTGCGGCGGACCGCCGGTCTACGAGGACTTCAGCGACGGTCAGGGCAACAACCAGCCGCCGTACTGCCTCGCTCTGGCACGTACGACGAAGCGTGACGCGCCGCAGCACGTCGAGGCGTTCCACGTCACCAAGCCGGCCGTCGCCGCCGCGACCACGCCGGCGACCGCGCCGACAACGGCGGCCCCGCCCGCCGTCCACAACGGGGTGGACCAGCAGAGGCTGGCCGCGTGCCTGCGGACGGACGCCTCCCGCTGTCTCACCCAGGTGCCGGGCCTGCACGCGTGCGTAGCGGCCCGCAAGGTATGCAACCTCACCGGCCGCGCCGCCGCCACCGCGCGTGCCGCCGGCCAGCCGGGCATGACGCTCGACCAGGCCCGGACCGCCGCCACGCGAACCGTCAACGCCGCCGGAGCTCGGGGCGCGCGTTCCGCCGCGGTCCCGGTCGTCGCGGCCGACACGGTCGCCGCCCGGGACACCGGAGTACGGCTCCCCGTCGACGTGCGCGCCGACGAAGCCGTGCACGTCGTCACCGGCGACGGCACGGTCCGCAGCCTCGGCGCCGACCCGTCCCGCACCTACCGCGGCTGGCGGCTGGTCTACCAGGCCAGCACCGGCGTGCTGCTGCACGGCTGCCTGGGCGCCGGCTGCACCGGCTGATACGAGGACGACACCGATGAGGAGAATGCAGATGCGTATCACCGCACGGCGCGCCCTGGCCCCGTTGGCGACGGCGCTCGCGCTGGTTGTCACCGCCCTACCGGGCGTCGCCGCCGCCGACGGCCCCTCGTCGTCCTGGACGGTGACCAGCGCTCCGCCCGCGCTCGACCCGGCCGACGCGCTGCGCCCCGCGCCGAGCACGCCGCTGCCGTCGGCCGCACCGACGCGCGCCACCCTGGCCACCCCGGAGGACGACCTGAAGCGGGAGTGCCAGAGCCGACCGGAGGCAGTGACCAGGTACGGGTGGGCGAAGGACCGCTTCCTGCGCTGCTGGCGGGGCAACCGCAAGGTGGAACTGAGGAAGAACGACAGCCCGATCCCCGGCGGTGGCACCAAGCTCGCCGAGGTCGACTTCGATTACACCCTGCTCGCGGTGGCGCACAACGGGAGCAGGCAAGTCGACTTCACCTTCACCTTCGACACGTTCGAGCCGAAGGGCGGCCAGGAACGCAACATCTCCGACCTGCGCGTGGAGATCACCGGCTGCACCAGCCAGATCGTCTGCGCCCCCAACCCCAGCGCCTCGTCGCGGACCATCACGGAGTGGGAACTGGCGACCGACCGGCGTTTCGGCGCCACATGGACCACCCCGGACAGCACCGGCGACGGCCCGTTGAAGACCATCTCCGCAGCCGTCGGCCTGAACATGTCGATCGTCACCACCGGCCGCCCGGACGTGCGGCCGTGGTCGGAGACCGGCATGGCCGGCGGCGCCACCGTCCGCTTCGACTCGGCCGGCGCGAAGGCGGGCAAGCACCACGGCACGGTCTTCTCCGACGTGATCCCCACCTTCAACCTCCGGGCGCTCGCCGCGCGCGACGGGCGCAGCGGTGAGGTCATGTACACCGCCCGCCACATCGAGGACGCGCTGCTGCGCCCGATCCGCACCTTTCCGTCGTTCCCGCTGAAGAGCCCGCCCGGCCGATACCGCGCGGATGGGGGCTTGGACCAGCGGCCCCTGCACCGGCTGTTCGACGACGCGACTACGGACAAGAACCGGAACGCTGCGGGCAAGGTGTGCAACGACGTCTGGGGCGACCGGGCTCGCGACCCCAACCTGGACTGCGACGAGTACCCCTTCGCCAGCACCCAGGAGGGCGCCTGGTCGGCGACGAACCAGGGGACTCAGCCGTGGCACGGCTCGGCCCGGTTGATTCCCTCCGCTGACAACCAAACGGCCGGCCGCACCTATCTGAGTATCGCCTTCTATCAGGCCAACCGCCTGCTCGACTGGGACGCCTTCTATGTCGAGCCCTGACGCCACCGGCAGCCAGGGAGTGGCGCCACACTGGTGACGGCGTCACCTCGTCGGCAAGGAGGACACCTCGAATGGCGCGCACGCTGGCTCGGCACGCCGGGATCGTTCATCCGGACTACCGGATGTTCGAGATCCGTGATCGGGAGTGGGACCCGACCATCGACGCTCGGGAGGCGATCGAGCAGTCCCACCGGCAGGTCGCCGGCAGTTCGGGACGGGTCATCGTCGTGACTACCGCCGACTGGCTGGCCCCATGTCATCTGACGATCGAGGTGCACGACGAACAGCCGCCTCCGCCCGGCGAGGGCTGGCACGGCCCGGTGGTGCTGCCGCTGCACACCCGTGCAGGCGTCGTCCGGGTCGACCAGGGGACCCTGGGTGACGCCGCGGGCCTCGAAGAGATCGACCTGGCTGCCGGCCCCGGCGAGTACACCTTCGCCGTGCACCATCGAGGCCGAGAAGAGGCGCGCCGACGTGCCGACGAGATCCGGGAGGCGGCCGAGGACACCGATGACGACGACGAGACCATCGCCGCGGTCAAGGCCCTCGCCGGCATCGAGCGCTATCTCATGCAGGTGTGGCCGATGCGCCACCGGTGAACGCGGTCCAGGCTTCCGCCTTCGTGGAGGCCTGGACCGGGCCATCGGGATCCGTCGCGTCGCACGAGAGGCACGGCGCCGTGCGCGGAAGACATCCGGGGCCCACGCCTCGGGGACCGCGAGCGCCCAGCCCTCGCTGGCACAGGGCGTCACCCTCGTCCACACCCGGCCCGTGACGGTCTGCACCACCGAGCCGAAAAGCTTTTCATCAGGACCCGCGGAGTAGGGACGAGCGGCGACATGACATCAGGCGGGCAGCAGTCAGCAGCGCATCACGGTGCCAATCGGATTGCGGTCGTGCGACCGCTGCTTCTTGCCGCTGCGATGACCCTCGCCGCGGTGCACGCGCTCGGCATCCTGGTCGGTGACCCGCTCCTGCGCTACGCAGAGGTCCTCGCCCTGTTGCTGCTCCTGGCGTACAGCCTGCCCGTCGCGCTGTCGGCACCCCAATGGGCACTGCCGGCCGCGCTCACCGTACTCGTCGTGGACGCCGTGCGCACCGTTCCGACCGTCTCCACCGGTATCCACGGATGGCTGGCCTCCGGTCACGCCGAGCCCGACATGCAGGTGAGCTTCGTGATCGGCCTCAGTCTGACATGGGGGCCGCTGCTCTTCGTCCTTGTCCTGCTCCTCGCCGCCTGGCGCGGCGGACCGCGGCGGCACGTCCTCGCCGTAGCAGCGTTCCCGGCCGCGCTCGTCACCGGGTATGCGGCCGTGCGACTGGGTGACGTGTTCTTCGGCACCCGCGACGCGCAGCGCGCCGCCGCGGGTGCCGGCTACGACGCGGTCGAGACCGTGAGCACCGCGGGCCTGGCGACCCTCACGCCTCTTGCACTTGCGGTGGCAGCAATCGGTCTGGCCGCACTGCTTGCCCGCCAGGGTCGGCGACTCGCCGCCGCAGGTGCCGCGCTACTCGCGCTCGCCGCCCTGCCACACCTCGACGTCGCTCTCGACGCCGTCCCCACGCCGGTGCACGTCGGCCGCACCGCCCTGTTCGCCTGGGACGCCATCACCCCGTCATTCTCCCTGCCAGCCCCCGTCCCGGCTCTGACCGCGGTCCTGGAACTGACGGCATACGTCCTGCTGGTGATCGGGACGACGCGCAGCCAGGCCGCCCCGTCCAGCTCAGACACCACCCCCTCACCATCCCGATCCGGCTGACCGCCGCCCACCGCGGAACCACCGCCTCCGCCCACGACCGTCGGATGCCGAGGTTCATCTATCCTCTTGCGGCCAGCAGTTGCAGGCGCGCGGCCGACCGATCGCCCTCCTCGGACATGCGTCGGGGTGATGGGATCCTTCACTGCAGAACAACCAGGTGGGCAATGGCGAATGCCCCGACCAGGAGAATCGCCGCCCGTAGCACAGCGGGGGCAAGCAGACGACCGAAGCGGGAGCCGAGCAACCCTCCGATGGTGGAGCCCACGGCGATCACCAGAGCGACGCCCCAGTTCACCGTCGTGACGGCGACGAAGACGATGGCCGCCGCCAGGTTGACGATCAGGGCGATGGCGTTCTTCACGGCGTTGAGCCGCTGGATGCTCTCAGCGACGAAGGCACCGAGAATTCCCATCAGGATCACGCCCTGGGCAGCGCCGAAGTATCCTCCGTAGATCCCGGTCCCGAACACTGCGATCCAAAGCCAAGGCCCGCTGCTCGCATGCCCGGTGACAACGCGTCGGGCCAGTATGGGCTGCAGCACGACGAGCGCGCACGCCACGGCGATGAGGCCGGGCACCACCAGCCGGAAGACCGCTGCCGGCAGGGCCAGCAGCAGCAGGCTGCCAATGATTGCGCCGCTCGCGGCCGCCCCCGCCAGCCGCAGCAACAGCCCAGTCTGACCCGCCAGTTCTCGACGGTAGCCGTACACGGCACCCGCCATGCCAGGCACCAGGCCGACGTTGTTGGAGACCGTGGCGAGGATCGGCGGGTAACCGAGTGCGATCAAGGTCGGAAAGGTGATCAGGGATCCTGATCCCACCAACGCATTGATTGCACCGGCCCCCATCGCCGCGACGAACAAGGTGGCGCCATCCGTCAGGTTCACGTGTGTCGCACCGGCCCCGCCCGATCTCTGAACATCCGGTGTCCCCCTTGCCGGCGGCGCGTCACCGCGGTGGTCACGTCGTCGTCGGACGGAGCCGGAGGCTCGACTCCTTCATCGCCGGGCGCATCGCGTACTCACCGCCAACCAAGGTCTGGTTCCGGGCCGAGGATACTTCGGCTGAACAGTAGTGCCGGCTTGTCGGACAGCACACCGAACGCCTGCACGGCGCCCAGAAGGATGGTGTGGTCTCCCGCCGAGTAGTTCGCCTTGCGCACGCAGTCGAAGTACGCCACCCCCTCCGTGAGCACGGGCGATCCGGTCCGTTGCGCCGGCCGGCTCGGCACGGAGCCGAACGCGGCTCCGTCCCTGGCTCGGGACCCGTCGGCGAACTGCTGTGCCACCTCCTCCTGATTGGCACTCAGCACCGTGACGGCGAACCCGTCCCCGTCCAGGACCTGCCGTGCTGTTCGCGATTTGTTCCCAAGGACCACCAGGACGAGCAGCGGGTCGAGTGAGGCGGTCGCGAAGGCGTTGACGGTCATCCCCTGCGGCTCTCCGTTCCGGACGCACGTCAACACCGTCACCCCGGTGGGGAACCTGCCGGCGGCACGCCGGAAGTCTTCCGGCAGGTGCCCCGGCGGCGGCGACCGGTCCACGTTCGGCAGGGGATTCACCGAGGATCCCTGGCGGCCGCCGTACGCAGGGTGTCGAGGAGATCGAGTGCCGCGAGCACCTCGTTCTGGTCGACGCCGAAGTCGATGAGGCAGGCGATCTCGTCGACATCGGCGGCCCTGACGCGCTCCACCGTGGCGACGGCCTTCTCGACCGTGCCCAACAGGCCGCCTTCCTGGTAATAGCGTTCGAAGGAACGCTCGACCATCGCCTCGAAATGCCGTGGACTGAGTGAGTCGGGGTCGATCTGCCGCCCCTTCCCGCCGGCGCTCATCGTGAGTCCCGCGAAACCACGGAGGTACGTGCAGAGCGGTTCGCGCACCGCCTCCTTGGCCACGGCTTCGCTCTCGTGCAGATAGGTGTGCAGCATGAGCACCACGTGCCCACGATCGCCGTCAGCCGCGCCACTGAGCGCGTACTCCTCCCGATAGACGGCAATCTTCTCGGCCAGCTGCTCCAGGTCCTGCCCGATGAGGTGGGTCAACACCCCGGCCCGCGCGCGGCCTGCCTCCCGGAAGGTCTCCAGCCCGCCGGAGCTGGTGATCCACACCGGGAGTTCGGTCTGCACGGGGCGTGGATAGGACCGGACATGCTGTTTGTCGCCGGCCCCGTCCACGAACGGCAGCTCGGCGCCGCGCCAGAGTTCGCGGACCTGCTCGACGGTGGACATCAGTTTGCCCTTGCGGTCGGCGAAATTCTCGGGGAACAGGGCGAAGTCCCGCGGGTGCCATCCGGAGGCGAAGGACACGCCCACCCGGCCGCCGGACAGGTTGTCGACGACCGCCCACTCCTCCGCGATCCGGACGGGGTGGTGAAGGGGCGCGACCACGCTTCCCGCCCGGATCCCGACGCGACTCGTGACGGCCGCCACGGCCGCTCCCAGGACAGCGGGGTTCGGGTAGTTTCCACCGAACGCGTGGAAGTGCCGCTCCGGCGTCCAGACCGCGCTGAAGCCCCGCTGATCGGCGAATCTGGCCCCGTCGAGCAGGAGCTTGTACTGGTCCGGAGAGCCCGAATCGTCGGGGCTCTCCTCATTGGCGAAGTAGAAGAGACTGAAATCCATGGCCGTCTCCGTCAGATGTCCAGGGTCACGTCGTACTCGGTCAGCCATCGGTTCATCCAGAGCGCCATCTCCAGCCCACCCCGGCTGTACGGCAGACTCGCCGCCGGCAGGGAGCGGTCCAGCATCTGCTGGACTCGCTTCATGTTGAGCAGTGGCCGGATCGGCGCATCGGCGTCCGCCAGGATCTCGACCAGCTCCGCGCGCAACGCCGCCTCGTACTGCGGATCCTGCGTCGCCGGGTAGGGCGTCTTCTTGCGCTCGAGGATGGAGGCCGGTAGCAGGTCTCCGGCGGCGGCCCTCAGCAGGCTCTTCTCCTTGCCGTCGAACGTCTTCATCGCCCACGGCGTGTTGAACACGTACTCGACCAACCGGTGATCGCAGAAGGGCACCCGCACTTCCAGACCGACCGCCATGCTCATCCGGTCCTTCCGGTCCAGCAGGGTCTGGACGAAGCGGGTGAGCGCCAGGTAGCCGACCTTGCGCAGTCGTCGATCCTCAGCGCTCTCCCCGGGCAGCACAGGAACCTCCGCGAGCGCCTCCGCGTACCGGTCCGCTCGATATCCGGGAATGTCCAGCTTCTCGAGCAGGCCCTGATCGAGCAGGGACGTTCCGCCGAAGTAGCGGGCGGACCCGGAGGTGAGCCAGGGGAAGGTCGGTGCGTCGACGGCTTCGGGCCGGTGGAACCAGAGATAGCCACCGAACAGTTCGTCGGCGGACTCCCCGGAGAGCGCGACCGTGGACTGCTGTCGTACCGCGCGGAAGAGCAGGTAGAGCGAGGGCCACATGTCCCCCCAGAACGCAGGGGGCACATCGGTGGCGCGGAGCACGGCCGCGCGAACCGCCGGGTCCGTCAGCTCCCGGCTGTCGAGCAGGATTTCGCGGTGCCGGGTGCCGACGTGCCGGGCAAGATCGCGGACGAACGGGGCGTCGGCGGCGCCCCGTACCGCGTCGGGTTGAAAGCGATCGGCGGCACCGGTGAAGTCCACCGAGAAGGAGTTCACCTGCCCCCGGCCCTCGCGGCCGAGAACCTGAGCGGCGATAGCCGTGATCGCCGACGAGTCCAGGCCGCCGGAGAGCAGCGTGCAGACCGGCACATCCGAGATCAGTTGACGAGCGACGATGTCCTCGAGAAGCTCCCGCACCGTCGCGATGGTCGTCGACCGGTCGTCGGTGTGCTCAGCCGCGGTCAACTGCCAGTACCGGCTGCGCCCGAGGCCCGAGCGCGTGATGCGTACCAGCTCGCCGGGAACGACCTCGTGCATGCCGCGGAAGATGGCCCGCCCGGGCGTCTTGACCATGTCCAGCGCCTCGCAGAGGCCTTCGCGATCCACGCCCCTGGACACCTGCGGGTTGGCCAGGATCGCCTTCGGCTCGGAGCCGAACAGCACGCCGTTCGCCGTCGGGAAGTAATAGAGGGGTTTGACGCCCATCCGGTCCCGGACCAGCAGCAACTCTTGAAGGGCGGCGTCCCAGATGCCGATGGCGAACATGCCGTTGAGGTGGCTGGCGAAGTTCGCCCCCCACTGCAGGTACGCACGGAGGACCACCTCGGTGTCACTCGCCGTGCGGAACCTGTGACCGTGGCCGACGAGTTCGGTACGCAGCTCCCGATAGTTGTAGACCTCGCCACAGAACGTCAGAGCGGCCATCGCCTCGCTACCCTCGCCGTCGGCGAGCATCGGCTGGCGTCCGCCCTCGAGGTCGATGATGGCCAGCCGCCGATGCCCGAAGGCGACCGGTCCCGACTGCCAGATGCCCTCGGCATCCGGGCCCCGGCAGGCCAGCGTGTCGGTCATCTGTCGCAGCAGGTCGCCTTCCCGCCTGAGGTCTCGCGTGAAGTCGAGCCAACCAACAATTCCGCACATGGCGTTCCCCCTCCTGCGCCGGGCCTCAGGACAGCCGCGCGTTGACCAGGTCGATGAGCTCGCGCGGCGTCTTCGCGTCAGACGTCACCGACTCCGGAAGCTCGGTCTGGTAGGTGCGCTCAATCTTGGAGATGGCGTTGAGCAGCGTCAGCGAGTCGCAGCCGAGGGCGTCGAAGGGCGAGTCGAGGACCTCCGGCCCGGCCTCGATCGGGTCGTCGTAGCCGTTGCTCTCGTTCAGGAACTCGATCAGAGCGTCGAGGGTGAGCGTGTTCATCGTCAGGATTTCCTTACTTGTCGAGGTGGTGGGGATCCCGCGCGAAGTCCGTCAGTCGGTCCCGGTCATCGCGACGATCGCGTCGACCAGAACCCGGCAAAAGTCAGGATCGAAGGGGCCGTAGGTGCGTAGTCCGTCGGCGTTCCGCGCAGACATGAGGTGCCCGAGGCCGGGATGCACGGTCAGCTCCGAGCGGAGCCCGTGAGCCCGTGCCGCCGAGTGCAGCAGCCATGCGTGACGTGGCGGCGTCGTCCAGTCTTCGGCGCCGACGTGGATCGTCAGCGCTCCCGCCAGGCGGGCGAGCCGATGATGCGGGGCGGGCTGGGCGTACCAGTCCTGCCAGAACGAGGCCGGGGCGGCCTCGTCCCCGGAGGTCTGCGCCCGGCGCTCCCATTCGTCGTACTCCAGGATGATCTCGGCGCGGAGCTGCTCCAGATCCACCGTTTCACCGAAGCGTTCGACGAGGTCGAAGTCGTCCCACCAACCGCTGCGCCCGGCGACGTCTCGGCTGGCCGCCACCAGGTCCACCGATGCGCCGGGTCCGACGTATCCGGCCGAGACCAGCCACTCCAGGCGCCGGTCGGCGCCCATCCACCGTTGAAAGAACGGCCTTGTGTCGGCGCTGGGAGCCACGAGCGCCAGCCGGCTCACGCCGCCGAGGCGTTCCGCCGCCGCGAGAGCCACCTCGGTGCCCATCGAGACCCCGAGGAGACAGACCCGAGAGGAGTCGACGTACGGGTGGGAGGCCGCCTGCTCGGCGACACGCACGGCGTCGTCGACCATGGCGCCGAAGGTGAATCGCGGCGAGCCGGGTCCCCCGTCGCGGGGCCGGGTCAGGAATATCGAGTCGAACGTCGCAGCCGCAAGTCCGGCTGCGGTGCAGGCGTCCCGGAGATCGGCGAAGAGTTGTACCGGACCGTTGCCGGTCGCCGCGGCGTCCATGGACCCGTCCCGGTCCCACACCCCGAACGGGTGCAGCATGACCACGGCCGGAACCTGCTGGTCCGGCCCGGCGTCGCCGGGGAGTGCAAGGGTTCCGGGTGGACCGCCGCCGTCGAGAGCGAGCTGCCCGGCCCGGGCCGGCGTGTCGTTACCGCTCATCATGAACCCCCGCCCGTCAGACCCGCACCAGGGTGCAGAACCATTGCATTCCCCCGGACAGACCGGCGAGCGCGACGACGTCACCTTCGCCGAGTTCGTCCTGGCGCTCGTCGTAGATGCTGAGACAGATCAGCTGGTCGGCGCAGCCGACATGGCTCAACCCGACCGAGAGTTCCGCGTTGGTGCGTTCCAGCGGAATTCCCGTCGCCCGGGCGACGTCGGCCATCGAGTGCTGGTTGTCGTTGAGGTAGATGAGCCGGCGCACCTGGGAGGTGGCCACGCCGGCTCGCCGGCAGGCGTCTTCCACCACCGTCGCCAACCGGTGGTTGACATCCTTCACGAACTGGGCCAACTGCTCGGGTTCGCGACGGAAGTAGCGGTGCACCAGGCCGAGCTGATCGACGGCCAGGTTCCCGGTGCCGTCCGGCGCCACCGGAACGCTGCTGCCGCCGTACTCGATGCGGAAGAAGTCCACATAGCGCGGATCACTGATCTGCTCGGTGGCCAGCCACCGTAGACGGCCGTGGCCCCGACGCACCACGGCGGCGGCGGCACCGTCGCTGCCGAGACACGTGTTGTTGCGCATCCGGTTGATGTGCGCCTCGCTCACCTTGTTGACCGCCACGAGCAGCACGTTGTGGATGTCCTCGCGGACCGCGATGAGCCCGGCGATCTGCTGGAACGCCGTCACGGCTGAACCGCAGCCCTGCGACACGAGCAGTGACGGGGTCGTGCCGAGACCCAGCTCCCGTGCGACGGACGCTGACATGTCCCAGTTCAGGTACTCAGGCACACCGCTGTCGGCGACCACCAGGTAGTCGACGTCCGCGGGAGCCAGCCCCGACTTGTCGAGTGCCCGGCGTGCCGCGTCGGCCGCTAGACGGGTGGGAGTCTGGTCGGCACCGGCGCGGTGGTATGTGCGGTACCCCCAGCGGATGACCCTCTCCGGATCGTCGACGTACGTGCCGGCCGTCTCGACGACGTCCTGCGGTTCGCCCAGCACGTGAGCGAGCGAGACGATGCCGATACCATCGGTTACGGTCATGCCGCCTTCTCCTTTGCGTCGGTCTGGTCCCGAGCGGCCAGGAACAGCAGCACGACGGTCTGCATCCCGGCGTTGATGATCATCGCTAGCCATGCGCCGGTCAGGCCGAGCGGCGACCAGGCCAGCAGGGGCGCGAGTGCGACCTGCGAAACCGCGCCGGCGGTAGTGGTCAGGGCGAGCACACGTCCCCGGCCTCCGCCGAGGAAGATGCCGCTCAAGGTGACGTTGCAGAGCAGGAGCGTGATGTACGCGGCCAGCCACGGAACCTGAGCGGAGGCCGCCGCCCGAACCGCTTCGTCCCCGGTGATCGCGCCCACCGCGAGGTCCCCGCAGAGCAACACCAACACCCCGCTCAGCAGGGACCAGGCGATGCCCAGCCGGATCGAGGACGCCCGGTTCGCCGACATCAGTCGGTCGTCGGTGGCGCCCTTGGCCCGGGCGGAGACGATGGTCGCGGCCTGCCGGACCGCATAGGCGGCCATGGTGAGGAAGAGCAGGGCCCGAGTGATGGCTCCGTAGGCGGCGACCTGCTCGGTGCCGAACCGGGCGATCACGCCGACGATCAGCAGACCCGCCGCCATCCGGACCACGAAATCGATCGCGAGCGGCATCCCGGAACGCGTGATGTCCCGCACCGGGCCCGTCGGACCGGTCTCCGCCGGCGCGTCCGCCGCTTCACGGGCCAGCCGGACCAACCGCGACTTGCGGTAGAGGTACCAGGTCACCGCCAGGGTGATCGCGCGGGAGCCCACCAGGGCGATCGCGGAACCCGGGACGCCGAGCCGCGGCGCACCCATCCAGCCGAAGATGAGAATCGGGTCTGCGACCAGGAGGATGACGTTGGACAGAATCGCCATGCGCATGGGCGTCCGGGTGTCACCGTCGGCCTTGAAGGCGCTGTCCAGAAGGTGCTGACCGTAGAAGACGGCCAGGCCGGGTATGGACCACGCCAGATACTGGACGGCGAGCCGGACCGCCTCGGCGTCCTCTGGACCGAGGACGAACTTCGCGAGGGGCGCCCGGAGCGGGAAGAGCACCACGCAGGTCACCACCGACGCGACGATGGTCATCAGCAACCCGGCCCGCAGCACCTGCCGTACCCGGGTGTAGTCGGCCGCCCCGACCGCGCGGGACAGCACGATCGTGGTGCCACCGCTCACCGCGAGGATGATGCCGAGCAGGACGTTCTCGAGGGTGGCCGTCATCGTCACCGCGGCGAGTTCGCTCGCTCCGAGCCGGGCCACCCAGAACACCGTGATGATGCCGGCGATGACACCGGACATCAGTTCGAGGTAGACCGGCCAAGCCACCGGGAACAGCCGAGCGGGATCCAGCCAGCCCCGGCCGGGCCGGCGCGGGGTCCAAGAGGGCGGAGCTGTCATTCCGGGCGGAGCTGTCATGCTGAACTGCCTTCCTTCGTGGAACCGGTGGTGAGCACCGCCATGTCGAACCGGCCGGGAGCGAACGCCGCCGGGATGTCGTCGACTCCATCCACGATCAGCGCGGTCATCCGGTCGGCGACCAGCGGGGCGAGCAGCACGCCGTGCCGGTAGTGCCCGGTACAGGCGAAAATCCCGGGCCGGGCCGGCACCCCGCCCATGAGCGGGAGGTGGTCGGGGGTGTCCGGGCGAAGTCCGGCCGTCGCCGCCACCACGTTGTGATGAGCCAGCGTGGGCACGAGGGCGGTCGCCTTGCGGAGCAGTGACCCGGTCCCGGCGTCGGTGGGCTGAGCGTCGAACCCGGCATGCTCCATCGTGGCCGCCACGACGGTGAATCCACCGGGCCGGTCCGCGAGATAGACCGGCTCGCCGCCGACAACTCCGCGAATGCCGTGCCGGATCCCCTGCCGACCCGAGGGGTCGTGCAGCAACACCACCTGGCCCTTGACCGGGGTGACCGGAGACGAGAGCAGGTCCCCTGACCAGGCACCGGCGGCGACGACCACCGCGCCGGCCGACAGTTCGTCGAGCGACCGCACTCGCCGATCGACGATCCGCACCCCGAGGGAGCGTACGGCCACGCGCAGCGCCGCGACGACCCGCTGGGCGTCGACGTAGTGATCGTCCGTGACGTACCCGCCACCCACGCAGTCCGCAGCGAGCAGTGGCTCCCGGGCTCGAAGCCCACGGGCGTCCAGCGGATCGCAGACGCCCCCCGAGCCGTCGCGGAAGTTGTACATCCGGGACACCCGGTCGTGGTCCGCGGAGTCGTGCGCGACGAGGAGGATCCCCGTTGTCGAGTAGCCGAGGTCGAGGCCCGTGCCGTCGGCGAGTTCGGCGGCGAACCCGGGCCACCGGCGACGGGCGTCCTCGGCGAACTGGAGCAGCAGTGGGTCCGGGAAGTCGCCCTCGCTGACCGGCGACAACATCCCCGGCGCGGCGGCCGACGACGTGCCGGGCAGTTCGTCGTGGAACACGGCGACGGTCAGGCCGCGCTGGGCGCAACGCCATGCCAGGGTCAGGCCGACGATGCCGGCACCGACGATGGCGACGTCTGGATGGTCCGTCATCGTGGTCGTCACGCTCCCACCGGCTCAGCCGACGGCAGCGCCCTTCCCAGGCAGGCGAGCACACCGCGTAGCGCGGAGCTGAGATCGAGCCACTCATCCTCGGTCAAGGCCTGGTTGCCGTCGCACAACGCCGCCTTGGGGTCGGGATGGATGTCCACCATCAGCCCGTCCGCCCCGGCCGCAGCGGCGGCCAGAGCCATTGGCTTGATCAGGTGGCGGTGCCCGACGCCGTGACTCGGGTCGACGATGATCGGCAGGTGGCTCGTGTGCTTGACCACCGCCACCGCGGAGAGGTCCAACGTGAACCGGGTCGACGACTCGAAGCTACGGATTCCGCGCTCGCACAGGATCACGTTCGGGTTCCCCTCGGCGAGCGCATATTCGGCCGCCTGCAACCACTCGCTGACCGTGCAGCCGAATCCGCGCTTGAGCAGGATGGGCTTCCCGGTACGGGCTGCTGCTTGGATCAGCGGGAAGTTCTGCGCGTTGCGCGTGCCGATCTGCAGCACATCGGCGTACTCGGCGACCAGGTGCAGGGTCATGACGTCGACGACCTCGGTCACGACGGGCAGGCCCGATGCCGCGCTGACCTTGGCGAGCATCCGGAGGCCCTCGTCACCCAGGCCCTGGAAGCTGTACGGCGAGCTGCGCGGCTTGAACGCGCCGCCACGAAGCGCCACGGCGCCACCGCGGAGCGCCATGGACGCGCTGTCTGCCAGCTGCTGATCGCTCTCGACGGCACACGGACCCGCGATCAACGCGAAGTCGGCACCGCCCACCGTCGCCGAGCCGCCGAGCGGCACGACGGAACCGAACGGGGCGAGCGCCCGGTCGGAGAGCGTCCCCGCCGGATGGCCGATTCCGGTCCGCAGCTCCGTCAGGCAGCTCTGCAGTGCGGCGGCCAGCTCAGGGGCGTCCTCGGGCACGACGACCGCGAGGTTGTCGCCGATGCGGCACACCGCCGTGCCGTGCCGGCTCGGCACATGGGCGTGAATCAGATCCCGGGCCACGTGTTCGTCGGCGGCCCCGTAGACAAGCAACATCACAGCTCCTTCAGCCTGAAGTCTCGGAAAGGGTCGTGCTTGCGCTCTCAGTGCATGAAGCGGCCGCCATCGATGACCAATGTTTGTCCGGTGACGCCGCCCGTCTCGGCCATCCCGAAGATCGCTTGGGCGACCTCGGCGGGCCGCACGACTCGACGCAGCGCGGTGGAGTCCAGTAGCGCGGCGAGTGTCGACTCGCCGAGCGCGTCCGTCATGCTGGAGTCGACCGGCCCAGGCGCGACGCAGTTCACCCGGATCCCTGTCGCGCCGAGCTCGCGAGCCGCCGACCTGGTCAGGCCGACCACTGCCGCCTTGCTCGCGGCGTAGTGCGGGCCGAAGGCGCCACCGGTGAACGCCGCGACGCTCGACAGGTTGACGACCACCCCGGCCGCTCGGGCCAGCGGAGTGAGCAGCTCCCGCGTGACCGCGAAGGGCACTTCCACGTTGAGCTGCAGACACTTCCGCCAGGCTGCGGTGCCCAGTTCGGCGAACGGCACGGGCCGGGCACCGCCGACACAGTTGACCAGCAGGTCCACCGTGTCCCAGGGCAGCGCGGCGGCCAGTGCCGCGGGTCCGTCGTCATCCGTGAGGTCCACCCGAACCGGGATCACGGCCGCATCGGCAGGCTCCAGGGGCCGGCTGTGATGCTGAGCGAGCACCTGCGCGCCGCGCGACAACGCGGCGGCCACCACCGCCGACCCGATGTCGCCGGAAGCGCCGGTCACCACGACATGCTTCACGGGATCAGCTCCCCGGACAGCAGCGCCTTCGGCTCGAGCAGGAAACCGGCCAGGCTGCCGTCGTGTGGCAGTTCCGGCGCGCTCGTCCAAGGGTCCGCCGGGCCGGCGACGACGCGGCGCACGAGCGGCTCGCTCAGGGCAGCGCGGGGCAGGTTCGCGTCGTCGCTGAGGACGGTGAGCACCAGCGTGCGGCCGAACACCTCCAGGCCGTCCGCTGGTGACCACGGCGTCACCACGACGAACGGAAACGGCATCTCTGTACCGATCGCCTCGTGGCGGGAGTCGGCGGTGCTGAGTACCACAGGGCGAGCGGTGTACGAGCCGTCGTCGAGCGGCACCGGACCCTCGCTGGCGGAGTGCCGCTTGAATCCGTCCGCCTCGAGTCGCTCCAGTGTGCGCCGGATCTGCTCGGCATGGTCGGCGTTCACCGTGGGAAGGACCGCGTCGGGGTGGTTCGCCGGCAGCGCCGGCATGGCGTCGAGCCGCACCGCGACCTCCTGTGCCACGGTGGTGACGTCCTGGCTGGTGCGGATGACCGAGGTGTTGGCGCACCGCACTCCCGCGTCCGCCCCGACCGTGTGCGCCAGCAGATCGGCGATCTGTGGGGTGAGCGGCCGGTCGAGCAGCACGGCACTCCTGCCCGGCCCTCGGGTCAGCACCTGGCCAGATGCCGCCCACTGGTCGACGACCGCCGGCCCGCCGTACACGATGCCCAGGTCGGCGCCGCGCAGCAGAGTCTCGGTCAGTTGGCGACCGCCGGGCAGCAACGCCAGACCGCCGGGCGGCAGTCCGGCGGCCAACAACGCCGCCGCGAGCCGGTACGGCGTGAACGGGTCCCGGCCGCCCGGACGGACGACGACGCCGTACCCCCACGACAACGCGCGAGCCCAGACGAGGTGCGGATCCGCGTGATTCGAGGGAGTGACCACGCCGAGAGTGCGGCCGCGAGCAACCCAGTGGACTCCCGCCGCAGGGGGCGGCATCTGCGCGGCGTCGGCGCGCTCGAAACGGGACAGCCCGTTGCGGATGCTCCGCAACCCGTTAGCGACGAACCGCGACGGCAGCCCGGTCGCCGCCGCGGTGCGACGGCAGTACAACTCGGGACTCTCGCCCGCCAGCTCGGCCTCGGCGAACAGTTCGCCGGCACGCGTGAACACGTCCTGTGGTACACCGCTGCCGCGGACGCGTCGCAGAGCGAGGTGCACCAACAGTGACGGGGAGTCCGCCACGGTCGCGAGTGGGCTCCCGTCGACGGCGGACAGGGTGGTGTGCTCAGCGCACTCGAACGGCCGGCCGTCGAGCAGCGGCGCCAGCGACGGTAGGGCCATCAGTAGACCCCTTCGATCGCCGGCTCCCCGCCGGCCTGACGGTACGGCTGGATGTCGGCGACGTCGTCACCCTCGGCATCCTTCGACGGCCGCACCCGGATCGCGGTGTCGCGCTCCAGCACGTTGGGCAGGAAGAGATCCTTGGTGAGCAGATTCACCCGTACCCGGCCTCGCTCGCCTACCGCGACCCGTTCCGTGGTGACCGGGTCCACCACCTCAACGATCGACCGCGGCCGGTAGGTCTGGAACACGCAGGACTGAGCGTCACCGGGCTGCGGCGGCCGTTGCGGCGCGATCCCCATCAGGCTGTTGCCGTAGATGCCGCGGACCTGCGCGTGGGGGAAGAACTCCGTCTCCACGAGACGCAGGGCCGTCGGGCTGATGCTCGTCCCGCTCCAGATGATGCCGGTGAGGTGATCGGCGAGGCGTTGGTACAGCTTCGTCCTCGCGCACAACGCTTCCAGCACCGGGGGCGTGATGAAGACGACTCGCACGTCCTGCGAGGCGACGATGGTCTCGACCTGGTCGAGCACGTGCTGGACATACTCGTCGGCGAGCGCACGGCGACCCGTCCGGATCAGCAGTTTCACCCACCGGGGATCGAAGTCCACGGTGAAGCACAGTGCCCGCCGCAGGTGCGCGAGCCGCCGCACCGACCTGCCCACGATGTGCGGCCCGGTGGGGCCGACGTGCAGCCAGTGCCCTTCTCCGCCGAAGGCCGGCAGAATGCCGTTGACCCAGTCCACGCCTTCCAGCCGGGACTGGTGCTCGACAAACCGCTTCGGTGCGCCGATGGTGCCGCCCGACTCGTACACCTCGAAGTCGGCCATCGCGGAGCCCGCGGGTACGAGCAGTTCCGAGGGAACGGTCCGGAGCTCGTCGCTGACGTCGGGGAACCTGCGCAGGTCCTCGATCCCGGTGACATCACGGATCGGATCGAACCCGAGGGAGTCGAGGCGCTTCAGCCAGAACGGCGACCCGGTCTCCGGGGAGAAGTGCCATCGCAGGATCTCCTGAAGATGCGACCGCGGGTCCGTCACCGCACCGTTGCCGCTCACACGGTCACCTTCTTCGCCAACTGCAGCGTGTTCGCCACCAGGTTGAGGCCTTCCTCGGTGAATAGGGACTCTGGATGAAACTGCACGCCGTGGATCGGCAGGTGCCGGTGCCGCAGGCCCATCACCTCGCCGGACTCGGTCCATGCGCTGGCGGTCAACTCGGACGGCAACGTGGCCCGATCGGCGACGAGCGAGTGGTAGCGGGTCACCGTGAGCGGGTCCGGCAGCCCGGCGAACACTCCCGCACCGTCATGCCGGATCTGGCTGATCTTGCCGTGCATCGGCACGCTCGCCCGCACCACCCGCGCTCCGAACGCCTCGGCTATGCATTGGTGCCCGAGACACACTCCGAGAATCGGCACGCGGGGGCCGAGTTCCCGGATGAGTTCGAGGGAGATGCCCGCGTCGTCCGGGCCGCCCGGACCCGGCGAGATGATGACCATGGCGGGATCAAGCGCGGCCACGTCGTGCACGGTCATCTCGTCATTGCGTACGACCTTGCACTCGTGCCGCAGTTGGCCGGCGTATTGCGCGAGGTTGTACACGAACGAGTCGTAGTTGTCGACGATGAGGATCATGCGGTGTCACCCCCGACGTTCAGGGAGATCCCGCTGGCCCGCGCGCCCGCGCGGAGCTTGGCGACGGCCTCGGCACGCTCGGCCAGCGGATCGGAGTCGTAGACGATCCCGCCGCCGGCCTGGAGGTGCAACTCACCCAGGCGCAGCATGATGGCGCGGATGACGAGGAACAGGTCAATGTGGTCCACCCCGAAACATCCCACCGCACCCGAGTACAGCTCGCGGCCCACCGGTTCGAGATCGTTGATGATCTCGATGGCGCGCAGCTTCGGAGCACCGGTCATGGTGCCCGCGGGGAAGGTCGCTCGGATCACGTCGGTGGCGCGCAAGCCCGCACGCAGTTCTGCGACGACATCCGAGGTCAGGTGCATCACGTGCGAGTAGCGCTCGACTGCCATCAGCCGCGGGACCTGGACCGATCCGGGCACACACACCCGGCCGAGGTCGTTGCGGGCGAGGTCGACGAGCATGCGGTGCTCGGCGAGTTCCTTGTCGGATGACACCAGTTCCTGTTCCGCGAGGCGGTCCGCGGCAGCGTCGGCGCCGCGGGGCCTGGTGCCCGCCAGCGGGCGGATGCTCACCATCCGATCGGTCATGCTGACGCACGGCTCCGGGGACGCCCCGACGACCTCGAACTCCTCGCCGCGATACCAGAAGTGGTACGGCGAGGGGTTGAACTCGGTCAGTCGCCGGTACAGCGTGAGACCGTCGGTCGTGCCCGGCGCCCGATAGCGGACGGAGAGCACGACCTGGAAGACGTCACCGGCGAGGATGTGTTCCTTCGCCCGGTGCACGGCATCCACGTACTCGTCCACATCGCTGACGAACCCGCCCGCCCCGAAGTCCGGCATCGCAAGCTGCGCGCTGCCGCCACGGCGAAGGACCTGGTGGGCCCGCTCCGCCGCTCGTCGCGCAGCCGACGCCGAGGCGCCGCGACCGATGACGGTCGTGCCGCGCGAGTCGAACCGGACCAGTACCTCGGGCAGGAAGAAGTCATAGGTGGGGACGTCGCCGCCCCGCAACGACAGCAGCTCGAAGTCGCTGACCGCGTCGTATCCGAGGCATCCGAACCAACAGCGTTCCTCCGGTGCCACGGCTCCGGCGAAGTCGAGGACGGCCAGAAAGTCGACCGCCACGGCGAGCGGGTCCGCCGAGGCGTAGTCCGGCCGCTCGCGACCGCACACCGCGAGTTCGCCGACCGCGAGCAGCGATGGCGTGTCCAGCCGCGAGCCATCGGCGCTCAGCATGATCCGGCCAGAGCCGCGCAGCAGAGCCGCTGCGGTGATCGCGTCGATGTCGGGTCCGCTCAGCTCATGGCGGTACACCGTGTCGCCGGCCGAGAGCTCGGTACGCAGCAGACGGTCACCCGCGGAGCTCGTGGGCACCTCGCTGGTCAGCGTCACGATGCCCGCCCCGGCACGACGTCGTCCTGCAGCGCGACCACTCGCGCCGGTGCGGCCTCCACACCAGCGACCTTGATCGGGAGCGCGAACAGCTCCACCACGGGCGCCGTCAGTTCGTGCAGATTCGCCAGGTACTCGAGGATCGGAATTCCCGCCCCCAGCAGCGCGTGGTGCACCGGAGACTCGGCGTCGCCAGGCCGCTCGGTGAGGCAGTCGAAACCCACCAGTGCCGCGCGGTTGTCGATGGCCCAACGTGCGGCTGACGGCGTGAGGTACGGCGGGCGGTCCCAGTAGTCCGGAGCCCCCCAGTTGTGGCGTAGGTAATCCGTCCGGATCAGCAGGCGATCCCCTGGCGACCAGTGCTCCGCTACCGCCTTGTCGATATCCTCACCGGTCACCGGTTCGAGATCACCCTTATGCGACAGGTCCGCGACGCACGCGCGACCCACAAATGTCTCCAGGGGCACCTCGGCGATACCCTCCGCACCCGGATAGAAGTGCAGCTTGTATTCGATGTGGGTGCCGTTGTGCGGGAAGATGTGCAGCGTAGAGAAGGTCCTCTTTGTGCCGTAAGGGTCGGTCTCGGGCGTCATTGCGCGGTCATACGAGAAGCGCGGGAACCAGTCCGCAGGATAGGACGGCATACCCTCGTAGAATCCGTGCGTGAGATCTACAATCCTGCGCATTATTCGGCCATTCCACTCGGCTGCTCGATGTCGTAGAAACCACGCCCATCGAGATATCTGATCGTATTGAGATCTCGCTTCACAACGCCCTCGGACTCGTGGTGCAGGGTCACGGTCAGCGGGTAGCTCAGATCGTCAACCGTGGGCCTGAGCAACTGCCCCGGTGAGACGAGTACACGCATCGCCCGGAAGCTCTCCAGCGCCTCGATCTGGTCCAGGCCGCGGTACGCGTTCAACGTGCCCCCGACGGGCGACGCCAGTGCCGCCCACGCGAAATGGCGCTTGATCTGGTATTGCGTCCCGCAACGTTCGTCGAACCGATCGGGCCGCACATAGCAGTCCACCAGCCAATGAAACTGGGATTCGCCGATCGCCTCGGTGGCGTAATAGGGAAGCTCGCCGCCCGATATCCGGGCAGCCATCTCGACCAGGCAGGGCCCGTCGGGGGTCACCTTTATCTCCAGATGTGCGGCACCAAACCGGATCCCCAAGGCGTCCAGGACCTCGAACGCGTATCGAACCATCGGACCGTGGTCGCGGCTGGCCGGATCGACGAGCTCGCTTTCCACCAACAGGTCCCTGATGCCGTTCACACTGAGGCGGCCGGAGCCCCAGATGTCGGTGACGTGGTGCCGGCCCTCCCGGCTCACGGTGTTGACGATGTACTCCTCGCCCACCAGATACTCCTGCGCCACGGCGCCGAGATTGGGCAGCGAGAAGATGTTCTCCCGGTCGACGATCCCGCGGTAGGCCGCCTCCGACTGGTCCGCGGTGTCGCAGAACGCGACTCCGTCACCGGCGGCGCTGCGCAGCGGCTTGACGACGATCCGGCCACCGATGCGCTGGTGCCAGGCTCGCAGTTGTTCAGCACTGGTCACCAGTAGCTGCCGTGGCGCCGGCAGGCCTGCCGCGGCGACCTGTTCGATCATCTCGAACTTGTCCCGTCGGGCCGCGCTCTGCTTGGTGCCGTTCGTGTCAAGGCCCATCCGCTCGCTGAGCGCATCGGCGAGTTCGACACCGAGTTCACTGCCGGTCAGTACGGCCACCGGCGCGAACTTGGACAGCTCGCGAACAGTTTCCTCGACGTCACCGGAGTGCACGATGTTGTCGACATAGCCGCTCAGGTCGAGCGGACCACGGTAGACAGCGGGGACCTCCGGCGTGCTTTGCACCCGGACGCACCGATAGCCCGCC
Source organism: Micromonospora sp. URMC 105 (assembly GCF_051386295.1). Lineage (NCBI taxonomy): Bacteria > Bacillati > Actinomycetota > Actinomycetes > Micromonosporales > Micromonosporaceae > Micromonospora > Micromonospora sp. URMC 105. The sequence continues at coordinate 48,761 of NZ_JBPQTL010000013.1, forward strand.
TCCTCGAACAGCGGAGGCAGTCCGCGGGCCGGAGCGTACGGATCCACCAACACGACGTACCTCATGCCGCCTCCCACACCGGCTCAGCGCTGACCCGAAAGTCAGCGGCAACAGACTGGATCGCCTTCTCGACCCCCTGGGTGGTGGTGCCGCGGAACCGGAACCGCCCGCCGACGTGCTCGTAGTAGGCGTCGGCGAGCGGCAACACGTCGCCCGGTCGCAGCAGCGACTCGGCGTAGAGACCCGGCACCCGCCCGCTCATCGGCGTGATCTCGACGATGCGGCAGGGCCGTTGTGCCGGTGCCGGAACAAGCAGCCATCCAGCGATGTCACCCCTGGGAGAAGTGGGCTGCTCCGGCGCTTCGCCGAGTTGCAGGCTCAGGGACGCCGCCATCAGGTCGTAGCCGTGGACCTCTCTCCACAGGATCGGAATCTCGCTGCCGCCCACGCGAGCGCCCACCTCGAGGAACGTGCACTCCGGCGCGCCGCCCCCTGCCGGGTTCGACTCAACGAACAGCTCCAGATGGAATACCAGCGGATCGGTACCGAACGCAGCGAGGAATCCGTTCGTCGCCACCTCGATGGCACCGACGATCGCCGGGTCGTCCTCCTCCACCGACCCGAGGAAGTCGCCGTTGCGAAACGCGAGGCAACTGTTGACGTATCGAGAGGCTCTGAACACCTGAAGGCGGCCGTCCACATACAGGCCGTCCACGTGATAGATCGGATGCGGGACGAACACCTGCGCCAGCATGGGCCGGGCGACGAGGTCTACCGACTCGACGTCGGCGGGCCCATGCAGTCGTACCACGCCATCGCTGGAGCTACCGATCCGTGGCTTCACGATGATCGGCCAACCGTGCTCCGCAGCGAACTCTCGTACTTCCTCAGCGCTGCCGACGGCCGCGAACGCCGGCACCGGCAGACCGGCCCTGGCCACCGTGCCGGCCATCAAAGCCTTGTCCAGGAAGCGCAACGCCTGCCCAGATGTCACTCCGGGACATCCCCATTCTGCCCGCAGTTGCGCGGCGAGGAGAAGGTCGTCCTCTTTGAGCGCGACGATTCGTCGTGGCTTCCCGTGTAGCTGCGCGAGTTCGGCCATGGCCTGGCGAACCGCGGGAGCGTCGTCTGTGGCGGCGACCACCGCCACGCTGGCCGCCGAGGCGGGAACCCTCGCTCGACCGACCTCCGTGGTGATGTAGCTGACACAGTTGATGGAGTGGTCCAGCACAGCGGCGTAATCAACATAGTCGGCTCGCCAGCGATGAATGATGACGATGTGCGGTCGCGACGGTGAGTTCATTCCTGGCCCACCTCGGCGGTTGGTCGCCTCAATTCGACCACCACAATTCGGGAAGCACCGTCCACAGTGGAGCGAGCAAGGTCAAGGGTTGACGGCCACGCGCTCATCGCACGTCTCCTCAGGGATTCGAAGCGGAGTCGGCCCATGTGAATGGGCCAGAAAAGCTCGGATTCACGTTCAATGGTTCGGCTGGCGGCGACTTCGACGGCAGCGCGTTGCCTGGGTCAACTCCTGCCGAGAGACCCACAATCGGCTGAATGGCCATGCCGCTGGCGGCGTAGGCGACCTCGCGCCCTTCGACCGCACGCCAAATTGGCTACACAAGCCACAAGGGACCCCCGTTCTTCGTGGCTGCGAGGTCCCGTGACGGCGACTCCGCGAGGTGACGTTACGACGGCTGAGGGTCACGGCGCCACCCCGAACCCCCGTCGGTGCGAGGGATCCACGCCCAGCGGCCCCGACCATCCGGGCTCGATCCGCAGAGATGCAGGTAGATCACGTGCATCTGCGATGGACAGTGCGGTGAACGTCGTCTGTGAGTAAGGTCACCGACCCGCCGTGGCCCTCGCGGACCGGAGGGGTGCCGCCCGGATCGAGCCTCTTGAGCACGCACACGAAACGGCTGTCGCGGTGGTGCGCGTCCAGCCGCACTCGGCCTGCATCGGCCGGCGGCGGAGGGTGGTCACGCTGGAGTCTGCAGACGTTCCCCAATGTCCTCCGGACCCGTCGCCGTCGTTGCCGAGACGTCGTTGGCCATCTGCCGGCAGACGACGTCGGACAAGCCGCCGATTCAACGCCGGTATGGCTTCCATCGACGTCTCCCCGGATGCTCTGTTGCGCGGTCGAAGCAGGCGCGCCCGCGGTTCGGAAACCCGGTGACCTCACCGACTTCGACCAGGAGCGTGCCGCGCCGGGCGGCCCGGTGTCGTGCAGGTCCGTCAGCGTGGTGCCGTCGGGCCGGGATCGGGGCAGCCGGCCTGGCCGGCGGTATCGGCTCGGCCGTGTTCGGCGGGGTGGCAGTGCGGCTGCCGGCTCGTGGTACCGGACGGCGCTTCTTCAGCTCACCTCGCAGGCTCAACTCGGACCAGTTGCCTTCGGGCCGCCGCTCCTCGTCAGGGTCCCGGTCCCCGGGAGTGCAAGCGCCTGAAGCACGGGCCTGTGCTGATTGCGGGGATCAAGGAGGAGCAGCACGCTTCACCCGTTCACCCCGCGAGTGCCCTGCACGAGCCGTCGCCGGCCTGACCTGGCGTGCCTGCAGACACACACGGACCGTGATATAGATCAGTGTCGAATATCACATGGCACCGCCTTGACAAAATGACGTCGATGGATAAGCAGGCGTTACTTGACTGACTCGTCGCGGCATTGGTGCGCCAGGTGACGCTGCGCAACGTCGGGGTTGACGACCAGCATCCTTCCTGTCGATAGTTGATCCATTCAGGCCGATTGATATTCGACGGCTGAGGACGGGAGGGCACGGGGGTCAGTTTTCGGCCTGCACCATCTGACACGGGGAGCTTCATCGTGCGTCACAGAAAATGGTGGGTCGTCGCGCCCATCGCGGTAGCGATTATATTCGTCAGTAGTCCCACAGCGGCCCACGCGGCCCTGCCAGGGACGAAGCAAATCGCAAATGGCTCGAGGGTCGTCGGCGCCACGGCAAGCCCGGCAAGCGACCGAAAGCACCAATGCCAATCAGCCGTTTCCTCGACGACTCCCGTTGGATGCCCTCGCCGCGGTCCTGTACCCGCAGCTGTGGTGGCGGCCGTTCGTGAAGGCCAAAGAACATCGAGCCGTCAGACGGTGAGCGCTCAGGCGGAGCCCTACGGGATGGCCGCCGTCTCCACTCCGCCGCAGATCCCGTCGTGGTGCAACGTCGAGCAGGAGGCTACCAACCTGCGGATGGACGACTGCTACGTGCACACGAGCTACGTCGTCTTCTATCGGGTCGCGAACGGAAGTATCACCGGGATCGCCACGGTGACCTACTTCGAATGGGCAACCGTCAAACCCGATTCCCGAACCTGGGACCACCACCTGGCCATGTATGTCAGCGACGCCTTTGACGACGCGCTCAACAGTACGTTCACCGCCACCCCTTGGTGCAACGCCGCATGCACGGTGACCGTTCCGAGCACCCCTAAGCTCACCACCAAGATCGGCCAGTGGTACAAGGGGAAGTGGGCCGTGTCCTCCCCCGGAACGGCGACGGTCTATCCCGAGCAGGACACCGATCTGTATTTCACCAGCGTCGTGACGCCGACGCGGAAGATCTACGACTGGACGCCCATCATGGGCTACGCGCGCTGCGACAGCTCGCCCCTCATCGCGGGCACCCCGAACGGCGGGTGCAGCTACTACAAGGTCAGTCCCAGGCACGAGTTGAGTGAGAAAGACTGGCGGTACGGCAAGCACGCCGCGTTCGTCAAGCAGGCGCAGACGCAGCTTCCCGACCACTGGGGGCTGCCCGGAGCGACGCCCCTCACCCGGATGCACGACCCGGTACGCGAGGCCAGCAATCGCGCCACGAGCTGCGCGAACTTCGTCCCCAGCGGACCGATGGACTCGTGCGACGTGTACCCGTTCGCCGGCACCTACCAGGGCGCGGCCATCGTCGGCACGTCGCGCACCGCGGTCGGCCACGTCCCGGCGGATCAGCGGGCAGCCGGAAACGCCGCCTTCGCATCGTTCGTCAGCAGCAACCGGGTCCTCGACGGCGACAAGTTCACGGTGGGCGTCGACTCACCGCCCATAGAGCACTGAGCCAGCGCAGGCCGCGAACCGATCGCCCCAACCACCCGAGGACGAGACATGCGCAAGAGAAGACGATTTCTGCTGTTCGCCGCCGCGATACTGCTCAGCGTGGTGAGCGCAACGCCGGCGTACGCCCACCGACCGCCGCGCGCGACCACGATCACCTCCACCGTGTCCCTCGTGCCGGCCGGCGGCGCGGCGACGCGAACCCTCCCGACGGAACAACGCGGGGCGCAGGAGAGCGCCCGAGCCTACGTCGAACGCCGAGCTAAGCCGTACGTTCCGTTGAAGCAGGCCCTCGCCGAGCAACGGGCCTCGAACCAGGTCCACGACGTGTTCCTGACCGAGGACAACGCGTCCCAGCTCGCTGCCGTCGATCCGGATGAGGACTGGCCGACGAAGGACGAGTGCATCGAGGAGTACACGCCCCGCGACTTCGAAGGCGAGTGGCAGCACCACAACAATTACTCGGCCTGCCAGGTCTACTTCGTCTATTTCAACTTCTACGAATGCACCGCCACCACGCCACCCTCCTGTGAGCCTGTCGGCCAGACCGAGGCACGGGCGGTGATCCTCGGCAAGGGCTGGGCGACGGCCCGACACGTCGACTGGGACATTCACCTGGACAACTGGCGCAAGGTGTGGGGACGCGAGGAGCCGACGCAGCAATTCAAGATCGACGTTGAATGCGCGAGGTACACCACGACCGACCAGTGCAACGTCACCTCCTCACGAAACACCAGGACGCTGGCTGAGTGGAGGGCGAACGGACTGCACAATGTCTTCACCAGCACGGATACCCCGACGCCATGGCCGGGTGACGAGAAGCCTCAGGACAAGCGGGCGTACTTCCAGTTCACCCCTAAGATCACGGCGATCAGCACCGGAACCTCGACGCCCACCTACTGGGTCGTCAGCAGATGTGACAACGCCAGTTACGTCACCGGAGCGGGCTGCATCTTCCTCGGCACCTGGTCGCGTTTCGTCATGGACTACAACTACCCCAACTACAAGGAGTCCGTCGAGTTCATCTGGGACGCCATGACCGACCTGGAGAGCGTGAAGCCAGGTTCAGCGGGCCTTTACGTCCCCGGCAACTACCGCGCGACGGACTCAGACCAGCGTGTCCCACTCACCCGCAACTACTACGGCACGCAGAGCCGGACCAAGGTGCAGGCCGAGTGTGTCCGGCTGTTCGGACCTGACTACACCACCGGACCGAATGGTGAAGCTCGGGACTGCGACGAATATCCGTTCGCCTCGACCTACCAAAGTGCCAACTACGACACTGTCGGCACCGCCAAGACGTGGGCGGTCAAGGCGTTGAACCGCAGTCACAATCGTAGCGCCGGAAGCATCCTCGGGGACTACTATGTCTTGGACCACAGACTCGACGAGGACCCCTTCTTCGTGCACATCATCAACACGCCGTAACCGCAGGGTCCGGGATTGATGCGGTGGGGCCGGCCTGCGAGGCCGTCCCCACCGCCGTGAATGGGGCGTCACGCATGTCACTGACCACTGACCTGGCCAAACTGGAACAGTGGCTTCGCCAGCGCTCACCGGCGACCTGGGCGTCGCTGCGCCCGCCTGCCACTCTTGACGCCATCGACTCGGCTGCCCACCAGATCGGTGTACGAATCCTGCCTGATCTGAAGCGTCTGTGGCGGTGGCACGACGGCAGCGCTGGTGCTCTTGTGGCCGGGCTGCCCCTGCAGCCCGGCCACTACCTTCTCGGAGTGGACGGCGCGCTGGACGAATGGCGCAGCCGTGCCAACGTGGCTGGCCATTCCGGCGACTCTCGTTCATGGAGCCCAGAGTGGGTACCGATCACCGCCGACGGAGCGGGAAACCACCTCGTCGTCGATCACCGGCCAGGTCCAGAACTTGGTAGCGTGTTCGTGGCCGACCTGCAGAACGGTCCGATGCGGCATCGCGGGCAGCCGTCACTCGCTGACCTGATCGGCAGTCTGTGCGACGCGCTGGCCCAGGGCAGGCCGGTCGACGGTCATCTCCCCCAGGTCACCGAGGAGGGCCGGTTGGCCTGGGCGTTCTCCCCGGCGTGAGCCGGAGGGCATCCAGTGCGACCTGAAGCCGTCAAGGCCTGTGCCCATCCCGCCGTCATCCGCAGGGCCTTTCAGCGCGTCTCGGCAAGCCGGCACGGGACGTCTGACATCTCAGGGCTTGCGCTTTTCGATCCGGGTCCATCCGGTCCAGCCGCGCTCGGCGACCAGCTCCCGTAGCCGCGCGACGGCCGGGTGGGCGGCGTTGGCGAACGAGTCCATCAGGTGCACGAACGCCGCGTCGGGCGTGAACTCGTCCTGCAGCTCGAGCTCCCCGTTGGCGGCGGCCTGTTCGAACAGCTCGCTCATCAGGTCGGCGGTCTCGCGTAGCAGCTCGTCGTCCTTCCAGTCGTCCGCGATCCGAGCAAGGAGCTGGTAGAGCCGGATGACCTTCGGGTTGGCCAGCTGGCTCACCTTGTCGGCCATGAGTTCCGGGATCGCCTCCGGCCACCGCGCTGCCATGAGGATCCACGCGTCGCGCTCGGCCTCGACGAGAGCCGCCGGCGCTCCGATGGCACGAAGGCGGTCGAGGTAGTCGACCACCTCCGTGGGAAGAGCCAGTGAGTCGCCGCCGACGAGCCGCGCGATACGTCGCCGGTGCTCCTGCAGCTCGCGGATCTGCGTACGCAACCGACGGTCGATCTCCGTGGTCGCGTCGGCGAACGTCGCCGGGTCGGCGTCGAGGAGTTCGCTGACGCGGGCCAGCGGGACCCCCGCCTCGGCAAGGGTCCGGATCCGGATGAGTCGCACGACGGCCCCCGCGTTGTAGCTGCGGTAGCCGGAGGCGTCACGCTCCGGCTCCCGCAGCAGCCCGATCTGGTGGTAGTGGCGCACCGCCCGGATGGTCACCCCAGCGTAGGAGGCCAGCTGTCCGATGGTCAGCATGGCTTCAGCCTGCACGACGCAGACCCGTCGTCAACTGGTTCTGCGGCGGTAGATGGTCATGGCTACGCCGTACGTGACGACGAGGAGGCCGGCGCACCAGGCGAGGGCGACCCATATGTCGCCACCGACCTGCTGCTCGGCGAACAGGTCGCGGATCGTGTTGACGATGGCGGTCACCGGCTGGTTCTCGGCGAAAGCGCGCACCGGGCCGGGCATGCTCTGCGTGGGGACGAAGGCCGAACTGATGAACGGCAGGAAGACCAGCGGGTAGGAGAACGCGCTCGCGCCGTCCACCGAGTTGGCGGTGAGGCCCGGGATCACGGCGAGCCAGGTCAGGGCCAGCGTGAACAGCATCACGATGCCGGCGACCGCGAGCCAGGCCAGCGCGCCGGCGCCGGAGCGAAAGCCCATGGCCAGGGCGACCAGCACCACCACCACCAGGGAGATGAAGTTGGCGACCAGCGAGGTCAGCACGTGCGCCCACAGCACGGACGAGCGTGCGACCGGCATGGATTGGAACCGCTCGAAGATCCCGCTCTTCATGTCCAGGAAGAGCCGGTACGCGGTGTAGGAGATGCCCGAGGCGACGGTGATGAGCAGGATGCCGGGCAGCAGGTAGTTCACGTAGCTGTCCGAGCCGGTCTGGATCGCGCCGCCGAACACGTAGACGAACAGCAGCATGAAGGCGATCGGCATGATCGCGGTGGTGATGATGGTGTCCGGGCTGCGGCTGATGTGCCGCAAGGACCGCCCCAGCAGGACGGCGGTGTCGCCGAAGAAATGTCTGTTCATCGAGGGTCCTTGACCGCTTGTGCCGTCGGGCTGCAGGCGCCTGCGGTGCCGTCGTCGCCGATGATCGCGAGGAAAATGTCCTCGAGGGTCGGCTGCTTCTCCACGTACTCCACCGTGGCGGGCGGGAGCAGCTGCTTGAGTTCGCCGAGGGTTCCGTTGGCGATGATGCGCCCCTGGTGCAGGATCGCGATCCGGTCGGCGAGTTGTTCGGCCTCGTCGAGGTACTGCGTGGTGAGCAGCACTGTCGTGCCCTGTTGGGCGAGTTGTCGGACGGCCTGCCACACCTCCAGGCGCGCCTGCGGGTCGAGTCCGGTGGTCGGCTCGTCGAGGAAGATCACCGGAGGGCTCCCGAGGAGACTCATCGCGATGTCGAGGCGGCGGCGCATGCCGCCCGAGTACGTCGACACCTTCCGCGTGGCCGCCTCGGTCAGTGCGAACCGGGCCAGCAACTCGTCCGCGATCTGGCCCGGATTCGTCAGGTGCCGTAACCGGGCGACCAACACCAGGTTCTCCCGCCCGCTCAGAATCTCGTCAACGGCCGCGAACTGCCCCGTGAGGCTGATCGACTCCCGAACCTTCGCCGACTGGGTGGCGACGTCGAAGCCGTTGACCGTGGCTGTTCCCGCGTCCGACTTGAGCAGCGTGGACAGGATCCGCACGACGGTGGTCTTACCCGCCCCGTTGGAGCCGAGCAGGGCGAAGATGCTGCCCCGCGCCACGTCGAAGTCCACGCCGCGCAGCACATGCAGCTGTTTGTATGACTTCTCCAGGCCCTGGACCTGGATCACCGGTTCGGGAACCCGCCCGGTTGGCCGTCGAGGATCTATGGACATGACGCCAGCATGCAGGCTTGACGCTGCGTCAAGGTCAAGCTCGGCAGCGCGGCAGGTCGTCCCGTACGAATGTCGGGCGGCGTCGTGGTCGACCCACCACCACTCATCCGCTACTTACTGATCCGGCTGCAGCATCGTCACCACCGCCGACACCTACGCCGCGTCGATGCACGGGATTCTTGGCTCGGACGAGAGGCGTTCCGCGCCGCTCTCGCCGCACCGGTCAGCAGCCGAACCCGCGGCCGTCCGGCCGCCACTGCGCGTGGGCGGCCGGACGCCTACACCGTCGCGTCGCCCGCACCGCGTTGCCCGTACACGCCGTGGCGTTCGCCCTGGCGCCAATCGAACAACCGAGCGCAACCGCCCAACGCCCGCTGCCGCTGGCTCCGGTCGGAGTCACCGGTCCGGGTACGGGAACCTCGTCCTGTCACGCCGGCCACGACACCCGATGTTCCGGTCACGTACCCACGAGGCCGGGGGCGGTCGGCGCGGTGGCTCTACGCGCTGCGCGGCGCACCATCGCCCGGATCACGGCCGGGTGAACCAGACGCACCACCGCGAGGTACGCCCGACCGGCGCGCGTCCGCACGGCGGCGACCGTCGACACCGTCACGGTGCTGCCGTTCTCGTCCGGCTCGACCAGGACGCTGGCCCGGAAGCCGAGGTGCGACGCGTCGACGCCGAGGAGGACCTCCCGATCGGTGCGGGCGACGGTGGCGAAGGCGGTGGCGTCGGCGCGATCGACGCCGATGAGGGGCACCAGGGCGTTGCGCACACGCAGCAGCGCGGCGACCGCCGCCGGCGGGTCGTGAAAGATGCCATCAGCCCAGTCCTGCGGGTCGCTCGACGTGCCCGGCGGGACGCGCACGGCGAACGCGTCGGCGAGATCGCGGCGCGCCGGCCACGCGCCCAGCAGTCCCGCGCCGGCGGGAACCGGCACGGCCCGTACCCGGACGCTCTCGGCCGTCGCGGCGAGGCGGGCTCGGCGGGTGTACCGGACCGGCTCGCGTACGGTCCCGGTCACGGCGCGCTCGGCATTGTCCAGCAGGTGCTCGAGGACGGCGTCGTGGCAGGCGCGGACCACGAGGGGCCACAGCAGGCGCATCGCGCCGGTCGGCCGGCCGACGAGGCGGTGCCGCAGGACGCAGCGGTCCGTCCCGCGTGGCTCCACCTCCAGCACATGGCTGCCGTCGAGGCCGCTCGCCGGGTGAAACGCGAACTCGACGACGCGCCCCGGCTCGTACCGGATCACGCGGTAGTGGACTGCGCCGTGACCGCCGTCGGCCCCGACGCCGAGCGGCCGGTCGAACCGCATCGGCAGCCAGGTGGGCGCCGGCCACAGCGGGTCGTCGACGGAGCCGATCCGGTCCAGCAGCCGGCCGACGGCGTCGGCGGCCGTCGGCAGTTCGCGCTCGTGGACGTTGACGATGGTGCCAATGCCGCATGTCGTGGCCATGGCCGCCTCCGTACGGTGCCGTATGGTCGATGACCGTACGGTACCGTATGGAGGTGCCCCGACACCCCGTGAGCCGTCTCACCGCCGACGACTGGGCCGCCGCAGCGCTCGAAGCGATGGCGCGCGGCGGACTCGCCGCCGTGGCCGTGGAGCCGATCGCGGCGCAACTCGGCGCGACCAAGGGCAGCTTCTACTGGCACTTCGCCAACCGCGACGCGCTTATCGCCGCCGCGCTGAAGCGGTGGGAGACCGACCACACGGAGGCGGTCATACGGATGGTGGACGCCGAGCCCGATCCGTTGCAGCGGCTGCGGTTTCTTCTCGTCGCGGTTATCGAGGCGACCGAGCATGACCTCCTCGAGGTAGCGGTGCTGTCGACTGCGGACCATCCGCTGGTGGCGCCCGTGCTCGCGCGGGTCACCGAACGGCGGATTTCGTACACCGCTGAGCTCTTCGGCGGACTCGGGTTCTCCCCCGCCGAGGCGCACGACAGGGGCCTGCTGGCGTTCACCGCCTACCTCGGCCACGCCCAGCTGGCGCGGGCGACGCCGCAGCTGGTGCAGCGCAGCAGCGCGGCACGGCGCCGGTACGTCGACCGCGTGATCGCGCTGCTCACCGCACGCTGACCGCGGTTCTCGCTCCTGCTCACCGGGATGACGCCGCAGCCGGCTGGCGAATGCGGTCGGCGCCCAAGACCAGCGCTCGCGACCGCAGTCGAACCTGGCGCATCAGCGGTACTCAAGCAGCTCTACGGCGAGTACGAGCGGGCGTTCTCCGCAAATCAGCCGCAGCACCCGGCGCCCGTGCTCGAACATCACGCTGTGCAGCTGTGGCTGCCCGGAACGGGACGGGCCGGTCGATCACCACAACCGACCCTTCAGGCGCTGACCATGATGCTGGCCAACTACCGCCCCATCGCGTGGTTTCGACCGTTCACCCCCACGGCGTCCGCGCCGGCGCGCAGCATGCCGGTGGCGCAGGTGCGGCGCAGGATGCGAACGGAGTGAGGCAGGTGCCCGGGCCTGCTTGACTCGATCAGGCTGCGGCCCAGTTGGGGGTTGGCGGGGATGGTGTGCGGCTTCCCGCCGTCCGCGAAACGAGCGGACCGCCCTACGGGCCGCCCGGCTGAAGGGTCGCCGATAGTACTTGGGTACCACGGGCGGCGGGAAAGTGCCGACTGCGGTACCACGATCCGGGCACAGCACGAATCTAGCGTTGCGAGCATGATTCAGGTACGCGAAGTAACCAAGCGGTTCGGCGCGAAGACGGTGGTCGACCACCTGTCGTTCACCGCGAAGCCCGGACAGGTCACCGGCTTCCTCGGCCCCAACGGCGCCGGCAAGTCGACGACCATGCGGATGATCGTCGGCCTCGATGCGCCGACCTCCGGCGACGTGCTGGTCAACGGCAAGCCGTACGCGTCGTCGAAAGCCCCACTGCGCGAGATCGGCGCCCTGCTCGAGGCCAAGGCCGTGCACCCCGGGCGGACGGCGGTCAGCCACCTCCTGTCCTTGGCTCGCACGCACGGCATCTCGCGCTCGCGCGTCGACGAGGTGCTCGGCCTGGTCGGCCTCTCGGGCGTCGCCCACAAGCGGGTCGGCACCTTCTCCCTCGGCATGGGCCAGCGGCTCGGCATCGCCGCCGCGTTGCTCGGCGACCCGGCCGTGGTGATGCTCGACGAGCCGGTCAACGGCCTCGACCCGGAGGGTGTCCTCTGGGTGCGCAACCTGCTCACCGACCTGGCCGCCGAGGGCCGCACCGTGATGCTGTCCTCGCACCTGATGAGCGAGGTCTCGCTGATCGCGGACCACCTGGTCATCGTCGGTCGGGGCAAGCTGCTCGCCGACACCACCGTGGCCGACTTCGTGACCGCCGAAGGCGTCCGGGTCGTCACCGCCGACCCCGACGCGCTGCGAACGGTGATCGCCGGCCCGGGCGTCACGGTCACCTCGACCGGCGCCGAGGAGCTGTTCGTCGCCGGCACCACCGCCCGCAAGATCGGGCTGGCCGCGTCCACCCGCGGCATCCCGCTGTTCGAACTCACCCCGCAGAGCGCCTCGCTCGAAGAGGCGTTCATGGACCTGACCCGCGACGCTGTCGAATACGAGGCCTCCCGATGAAGATCACCCCCGGCGGCGTGGTCGCCGCCGAATGGACCAAGTTCTCCTCACTGCGCTCCACCTGGATCACGACCGCCGTCTCCGTCTTCCTTCTGGTCGCCTTGGGCATGATCGCCTCGGCTTCCTTCTCGGGCGACGGCATGACCTCGGTCGATCTGGCCCTGTCCGGCAGCTTCCTGGCCGCCCTCTCCGTCGGCGTGCTCGGCGCGCTGCTAGGGGCGGGCGAATACACCACCGGCATGATCCGGGCGACCCTCGCCGCAGTGCCGCGCCGGTTGCCGGTGCTGTGGTCGAAGAGCCTCGTGGCGGGGTCGGCCGCCTTCGTCACGATGACCGCCGGTGCCTTCGCCGCTTTCGCGCTGGGATCGGCCGTGCTCAACGACAAGGTCGGCAGCCTGGGCCTCGGCGACGACGGAGTGCTGCCGGCCCTGCTCGGCGCCGGCCTCTATCTGGGCCTGGTCGCGGTGCTCGGCGTCGCGCTCGGCATGCTCGTCCGCTCCAGCGCCGGCGCCATCGCGATCCTGGCCGGTCTGCTGCTGATCGTGCCCGGCCTGGCCGCGCTGCTGCCGGACTCGATCTCCGAGGCCATCACCCCCTACCTGACCAGCAACGCCGGCAGCGCCGCGATGGCGCTGACCCAGGCGGAGGGCACCCTGGCGCCGTGGACCGGTCTCGCGGTCTTCGCCGGGTATGTGGTCGTGGCGCTCGCCGCGGCGGCATACCGGCTCAAGACGACCGACGCGTAGGCGCGCAAGGGGAGAATCGGCTGATGAGCACGCAGGGACGGCTGGTGGACCGGCAGGCGCGACTGCGGGCCCTCGACCGGCACCGCCCGTGGGTCATGGACACCCTGGTGGCCATTCCGATCGTGCTCTTCAGCATCCCCAACCTCATCCAAGATCCCCTGTCGGCGACGATCGCAACCCTGGCCCTGCTGCCACCGCTCTACTGGCGGCGGCGGTACCCGTTCGCGGCGTTCCTGGTCACCGTGACCATCGAGTTGATCGAGGGATTGCTGGACGTCGGCGTCGGCGCCGGGGTGATCCTGCTCGTGATGCTGTTCGGGGTGGCCTCCCGCGGTTCGTGGCGGGCGCTGGCCTGGGCCTCCGGGATCGCCCTCGCGCTGCTGGTCGCCGAGATCTACCTGGTCGGCCCGGTGACGGAGAACCGCGTCACCACGCTGCTCCTGGCGATCGGCACAGCGGGGGCCGCGGTCGCGTCCGGCGTCGCGGCGCGCACCCGCCGGGCGTACCTCATCGCTCTCGAGGACCGCGCCGCGCGCCTGGAGGTCGAGCGGGATCAGCGGGCCCGCCTCGCCGTCGCCGAGGAGCGGGCCCGGGTGGCCCGCGAGATGCACGACATCGTCGGCCATCACGTCTCGGTGATCGTGGGCCTGGCCGACGGCGGCGCCGCGCTCGCGACCTCGCGGGCTGAGCAGACCGCCGAACCGCTCCGGTTGATCGGTGACACCGGCCGGCAGGCGCTGTCCGAGCTGCGCCGGGTGCTGGGTGTGCTGCGCGAGGGAGACGCCGATCCGCAGCTGAGCCCGCAGCCCGGCATCGACGATCTCGACCGGCTGTTGCCGAGCGTGCGGGCGGCCGGGCTGCCGGTCACCTACTCCACCTCGGGCGAGCTGCACACCCTCGGCCGAGGCGTGCAGCTCGCGGTCTACCGCATCGTTCAGGAAGCTCTCACCAACACCCTCAAACACGCGGGGCGCGGCGCGTCCGCGGACGTCACTCTCGCTGCCTCCGATGGAGAGGTACGGGTACGAGTACGTGACAACGGCCGTGGCAGACCCGCCGCCCCGAGCCACGGCCTGCTCGGCATGCGGGAACGCGCCGCCATGTACGGCGGGGTGGTGACCGCCGGCCCGGCCGGGACAGGCTGGCTCGTCGACGTAGTCCTCAAGGAGCCCTCATGACCACCACCGTGCTGATCGTCGACGACCAGCAGTTGCAACGAATGGGCTTCCGGATGCTGCTCGACGGCACCCCCGGCATGAGCGTGGTGGGCGAGGCCTCCGCCGGCGCCGAGGCGGTGCGGATGGTGGAGCAGACCCGCCCCGACGTGGTGCTGATGGACGTACGCATGCCCGGCATGGACGGCATCGAGGCCACCCGCCGCATCACCGCGGCCGGTTCACGCACCCGGGTGCTGATCCTGACCACCTTCGACCTGGACGAATACGTGTATGCCGGACTGCGAGCCGGAGCGAGCGGCTTCCTGCTCAAGGACGCCCGCCCCGAGGAGCTGATCGCCGGCATCCGCGCCGTCGCGAGCGGAGACTCGGTGGTGGCCCCCAGCCTGACCCGCAAGCTGATGGACGCCTACCTGCAGGAGTCGGCGCCGACCACACGTGCGGACCCTCGCCTGACCACGCTCAGCGAGCGAGAGCGAGAGGTCCTCGAAGCGATAGGCCAGGGCGCCACCAACACCGAGATCGCCGAACGCTTCACCCTCACCGAATCCACCGTGAAGAAGCATGTCGGACGCGTCCTGGCCAAGATCGGAGCGCGAGACCGCATCCAGGCAGTCATCTTCGCGTACGACAACGGCCTGGTCCAACCACGTGCCTGAGCACCTACTGTCACAACTCACCGGCAGGCCGGAGCCTCGTCGGGACTGACCTGGGCCAGCGCCCCATGACGTCCGACCCGGGTGCCGCCGCGTTGCTCGCGAGACGGATCAGGAGGCGGGGCTGGCCGCCGACCGGATCTCAACAGGTGCGGCGGCGATGACGGTGTCGAGCGCGTCCCGCGAGGCCTGCAGGTCGTTGATGGCCTGAATGATCCGCCGGCGCTCCTGCGAAAGATCGGCCAGCATGACCGAGCAGGTGGGCACGAGCCGCTCACCCTCCTCCCGCACGCACGGCAGGACGGTGGCGATGGTCGTGGTGCTCAGGCCCGCGGCGAGCAGGCTGCGGATGCGGCGCACCGTGCCGACGTCCGCTTCGCTGTACTCGCGGTAGCCGCTCGGGCGCCGCTGGGGCTTCAGCAGGTGCTGCTCCTCGTAATAGCGCAGCAGCCGCTCGCTGACACCGGTCCGCCGCGGACGACCTCGTGCACATCGGCGGCCAGCGTCAGCGGATCGTACGACCCCACGCGAGGGGAGTCTCCGTGGCCGCGCAGATCGACGCGGACGGTGCGGAAGTGCCTGGCCATCGGGACGCGATCCCAGAAATGACGGTCCTCGGTGATGCCGTGGATCGCGACAAGGAGGGGCCCGGTCCCATCGACGTCATGGGCGAGGGACGGTCCGGAGCGTTCTCGAGGTCACCACCCACTATCCGCGCCGGCCGAGGTGGCGAACAGTGACGCCACGTCACGCGTCCGACGCGACACGGCGCCACCGACGGGCGGCTGCGGCGGCTGGTGGCATGACGGCGTGGCGCCGTGCGCCGGTGGACAACCGCCAGCGGTCGGTCGAGGGGCAGGGACATAAGACGACATCGAAGCGTAGCCGTGACCGTCGTCGCCGGGATCGCCGTGTCCCTGGCGACGGTGGCGGCGGAGGCCGGTGTGCCGGCGACGCGGGTGGACCGCGCCCCGTGGCGGCGTCACGATCGACCTCGCGGTGTCGCGCATGCGTGGTGGACCGGCGTCATGGCCACTCGGACATCGACCTACCCGTCCGCAGCCGTCTGGGCGCTGACAGGAGGTCAACGCTCCGAATTCGTGCGGCGCGCTCGCTCACGAAACCAGACGAACGCGAGCACGGCCAGATACACGACGGCCAGAACGATCAGCGCGGGACCGCCGCCCGCGCCTTCGCTGCGGTCGACGACAATAGCGCCGCCCCCGGCCATGAGCACGTTGACAGTCGTCGTGACTACGTTGTTCGCAACGTGGAGCGCGATCGCGGCCTCCAGGCCTCGAGTGATCAGTCCCATGAGCGCCGTACAAGCCGAGAAGAACACGTAGTAGCCGTTGAGCCAGGGATCATTTGCTCCATGCACGGCCGCGAACAGGAGACCTGAGACCACGATTCCAGTGACGAACGCCGGCCGGACAGCGCGGAACCACGACCCCGCGGCCGGAAGGACCGCGCCTCGGAACATGATTTCCTCGCCGGCCGCCTGGATCGGGGTGGAGAGGACCACGACGGCGAGCATCGCCACGGTGGTGCCGCTGATGCCGAAGCCCACCCACCCCGTGGCATCGGGGGCGACGGCCGCCACGGTAGCGAAGCCGACCCCGACGAGCACGGCTGAGGCGGCGAGATAGATCGCAAGGCGCCGCCGATCGAAGCGCCGCGGTGAGCTGAAGACGCTGCGCCACGGCACCTTCGGCAACCGCGAAACAAGCACCACGGCAAGCAACGCCGTCAGGCCGGTGCTGAGATTAGCCGCCAGCAGCTTGAGTGGGGTGAGCGTCGACTCCAGAGGATCGCCGCCCTCGACGAGACCGGCCAGCAGGTAGAGCCCGAGCTGAAGCGGGACCAGTGTCAGTGGCATCGCGGCGATGACGATCAGCGACTTCCACCACGCCATCCGGATGTGTGTGCCGAAGGGACGCGTGTCATCGAGTGAGCGAGGGCTCGATCCGTGGTCGAGGCCGACCTGCGGTGCGATGGGGTTGACTGAGTTCAAGGTATGTCCTTTCCTGCTGGAGCCAGCCGATTCGCTGCGGCGGCGAGGATCACCAGGAAGCTGCTCGCCAAGAATTCGAGACCGATCCACGGCACCGGGGCGCCGTCCCCTGGGGCAGCGCCCCTACGGTTCCACCCACGTTGCTCGGTAGATCGCGCTGTAGCACTTGAGTAATCCGCGTACCTGGATCATGCCGACCACGCTAAATGCGCCCAGCGCCGACGATGTGGTACCTCGGTAGACACTTTCGTGCTCCCCTGGTACCCAGGTGCCGCCGACGACGCACCATGCGGTGCCTGGATAACGGGTCAGCGGAGACGGGAAACGTTCTCCCTCAGCAGCACCAACGCCTTCGACCAGCTTTCCCGGGCCGTCTCGACCTGGCCGCAGGCGTACCCGGGCGTCACCGAGGCCGACAAGCGTCTCCGCCTCGCCACCCCGGTCCCCGATCTCCCGGAACAGCCGCAGTGCCCGCTCGTGGCAGACGACCGCCTCGTGGTACGCGCACCGTGCCGGAGGCCGGCCGGTCGACGTCGATGACGGGTGTGGTGGACCTGCACCCATGACAGCAGCGATCGCGGCCGTCGGTCAGTGCGACCACGTCACGGCCACAAGTGACGCGGTGTCACTGTTCGTGACCGGTGGCCGCCGGATACTGACAAGGTGACCGCACGATCGCCGCGCTTCACCGAGTCGACGCAGAGAAGGCTGCGCCGGCTCAACCTGACGACGTCCCTGCCGCCGGTCGTGATCGCCGCCGTGGTCCTGCTCTACACCGACGCGCGTACCTGGTGGCACCTCGTCGTTCTGGCCCCGGGAGCCGTGGCGGCCGTGGTGGCCTTCGAACGGTGGACGGCCAACGACCTTGCCCGGTTCGCGCTGCCCTGCGTGCTCGTCGCGGGAGTGGTGTGGCCGCTGGGGGTGCTGGTGACCGGCAGCCCGAACGCCTACTGGGGGGTCTGCGCCGTCGGGTCGCTCGCCCTCCGTGAGGTCCGGCGACATCGGCGGCTGGCGGTGGCCGGGCTGTTCTCCTACGTCGCCGCCGTCGGCGCGGCGCGGCTGCTGGTGCAGCGAGACGACATCGGTCACGTCCTGGTCACCTACGTCCTCATCCCGACCGCCCTCACCGTCTTCGTGACGGTCCTGACCATCGTGGGCGAGCGGTTCTACGACCTCATCCGGGAACTCGAACAGACCCGGGAGCGCGAGGCGGAACTGGCCGTGGTCCGGGAGCGCGTCCGGTTCGCCAGCGACCTGCACGACATCCAGGGCCACACCCTGCACGTGGTCAAGCTGAAGATCGCCCTGGCCCAGCGGCTGCTGCTCCGCGACACCGCAGGGGCGGAGAAGGAACTGCGCGAGACGTACGCGCTGGTCAGCGACACCATCGCGCAGACCAAGGAACTCGCCTACGCCCAGCGGCGGCTGAACCTCACCGCGGAGATCGAGAACGCGAAGAACCTGTTCGAGGCCGCCGGCATCCGGGTCCGGGTGACCCGGGAGGCCGAGGTCGACGCCGGCGCCAGCGAACTGCTCGGCCAGGTGCTGCGGGAGACGACCACCAACATCCTGCGCCACGCCCAGGCCACCCAGGTGCAGATCACGCTCGCCGAGTCGGGCATCACGATCATCAACGACGGCGCGACCGCTGACACGCCGCCGCAGCTCAGGGGGCTGTCCGCGCTGCGGCAGCGGGTGGCAGACGACGGAGGTGAGCTGACCGTGGAACAGCACGGGGGGCAGTTCCGGACGGCCGCGGTGCTCCCGCCCGCCCGTGCCGTGCCGCGGCCCAGCCGGCCCTGAAGGAGGACGACCGATGCCCACCATCGTGCTCGCCGACGACGAGGTGCTGCTCCGTTCGGCCCTCGCCGCACTGCTGCCCCTGGAAGGAGACATCACCGTCCTCGCCGAGGCGCAGGACGGCGAGACCGCCATCGAGGCAACCCTGCGGCACCGGCCCGACGTGCTGGTCATCGACCTGGAGATGCCCGGCGTGGACGGCCTCGGCGCGGTCGCGGAGATCCGCCGTACGCGACCTGAGCAGGTGGTCCTCATGCTGACCCGGCATGCCCGCCCCGGCGTGCTGCGCAAGGCCCTGAGACTCGGCGTCCAGGGCTTCGTCAGCAAGTCCGCCGAACCGGCCCACATCACCTCCGTCATCGCCACCCTGCACGCGGGCAAACGCTGGATCGACCCGGACGTGTCCACGCTCGCCGTCACCGACGACTCCCCCCTCACCGAGCGTGAAGCCGACGTCCTACGGGTCACGGGCGAGGGCTACTCGGTCGCCGACATCGCCGCCCGCCTGCACCTCGCGCCGGGCACCGTCCGCAACTACCTCTCCAACGCCATGCGCAAGACCCAGACCCGGACCCGCCACGAAGCGGCCCGATACGCCCGCCAACACGACTGGCTGTGACCGCCGGGCCGGATCCGTCCTCGCCGGACGCGACCGGGCGCCATCGACGGTCTCCGTGATCCGGAGAACCGGCGCGCATCGCTACCCGGCGAGCGGCCCGGCACCCGCAGGACGGCAGAGATCAGCGGTCCGGTGCGCCGGGTGGCGCACCAGGTGACCACCACGGTGGTTCGTGCTGCCCGTCGCATCCACTCGCCCGGCCAAGCGGAGCAACGTTCCGTATAGTTAACTGGAACCGCGCTCCACTTAATTGTGCCAGGCTCGGGACGCTGCCCGCGCCACACCACTGGCTGTCGTCCCGGATCTTGCGGCCTGGCCATCCCTGCCAAGGAGAAGGCCATGCGATATCGAAGCTTGGGTCACACCGGTATCCGAGTCAGCTCGCTCGCGCTCGGCGCCACGGACTTCGGCCGGATGGGCCGCATTACCCAGGAGGAGGTGACCGCGATTGTCGACGCCGCCCTCACCGCCGGAATCAACCTCATCGACACCGCCGACGCCTACGGCGGCGGCCAGTCCGAGAAGACGGTCGGCAAGGCCATCGCGGGCCGCCGCGAGGACATCATGCTGGCCACGAAGACCGCCCTGCCGATGGGCGGCCCCCAACGCCCGGGGCAGCTCGCGTCGCTGGCCGGTCACCGAGCTGGACAACAGCCTGCGCCGGTGACCACCCATCCCGCCGTCACCGCCGCCGTGATCGGTCCTCCCATGCTGGAGCACCTCGGCTCCCAGCTCGCCGCGGCGGACACGATCCTGTCGGCCGACGTCCTGGACGCGGTCGACGCCATCGTCGCCCCCGGGGCCGACCTCGCTCTCGCGGAGAAGAACGACACTCAGCTTGCCCTGCTCGACGCGGCCGGGCGACGCCGACCGGCTGCCTGAGCCGCGGAGCCGTCCACCAAGCCAGTGCCGGACACGCGCTGCAACGACCGAGCGTCGGCACCGGCTCGGGCTCACCGCGCACGGTCTGACCTACAGCCCGGCAAGAACAGGAAGTAGCTCTACATGACGCCCATCTCGATTACCGGCTCGTCGGCTGTCCCGGGGGTCGTGCTTTCCGTCAGTCCCGTTGTCCTGCCCGCGCCGGGGCGACCCGTCGACCTGCAGGTGCGTGTGACGGCACCCACCACCGGTGACGACTTGCCGCTACTGCTGCTGTCGCACGGGCAGGGACCGTCGAACAACCTGTCCTCGCTCAACGGTTATGTCCCGCTCGTTCAGCACTTCGCCGCCCAGGGTTTCGTCGTCGTGCAACCCACACACCTGAGCTCGGCCACCCTGAAAGGACACCCGGGCCTCAAGGACCATCCGGAAACGCCGTTGTTCTGGCGTGAACGCGCGCTGGACATGACACGCATCCTGGACGCCCTCGCCGTCCTGGAAGCCGCTGTCCCGCAGATTGCCGGCCGGGTCGACCACGGCAAGGTGGCCGTCGTCGGGCACTTCATGGGCGGGCACACAGCCAGCCTGCTGCTCGGTGCTCGGTTCAACGACCCGAGCACCGGTGAAACGGTGGACGTTCGCGACATGCGCATCATCACCGGCGCCCTGCTCGCCGCCCCAGGCCGCGGAGGTGAGGCGCTCAGCGCTATGGCCGCCCGGCACTATCCCTTCCTCCTGACCACCGACTTCTCCACCATGACCGCCCCCGCCCTCGTGGTGGCAGGCGACAACGACCCTTCCCCGCACCTCACCGTGCTCGGCTCGCCATGGCACACCGACCCGTACCGGCTCGCACCGGCACCTAAAACCCTCCTCACCGTCCACGGCGCAGAGCACATGCTCGGGGGCATTTCGGGGTTCGACGCCGCCGAGACCTCCGACGAAAACCCGGCACGCGTCGAAGCGGTGGCCCGCCTCACCGGCGGGTACCTGCGCACGCAGCTGATCCCGGGCGACCTCGCCTGGCAAGAGGCTCAGGACGCGCTGCTGTCCAACGCCGACCCGATAGGAGAGGTTGTGGACAAATAACGGTCGGCCGCGACCAGTGACACCACGTCACATGCGGTCGTGACACAGCGCCACTGACACCTCGGCTGCGCCCGCGCTGTCATTGGTGCATGTCCACGACACCAGTCATCGAGGTCGAACGGCTGAACCTCACCTACGGTGACTTCCACGCCGTGAAAGACCTCTCCTTCGAGGTACGACCCGGAGAGCTGTACGCCCTTCTCGGCACGAACGGGGCGGGTAAGACCTCGACCCTGGAGGTGGTCGAGGGGCACCGGAGGCCGACCTCGGGCAGCGTGCGCGTCTTCGGGCACGACCCGGGCGACCGGCGCGCCGTGCGTCCCCGGGTGGGCGTCATGCTGCAGGAGAGTGGATTCTCCCCGGACCTCACGGTGCGGGAGTCCGTCGGTCTGATCGGCCGGCTCAGCGGGCGTACCGACGAAGTCGACCGGGTGCTCGACGTCGTCGACCTCACCGGCCGGGCCGGTCGGCGGGTGTCGCAGCTGTCCGGCGGGGAGAAGCGGCGGCTGGACTTCGCCACCGCCGCCTACGGCACCCCGGAACTGCTCTTCCTCGACGAACCGACCACCGGCCTGGACATCCAGTCCCGCGACGCCGTCTGGGCGACCGTAGACCGGCTCCGCCAGAACGGCGCCACGATCGTGCTCACCACGCACTACCTGGAGGAGGCGCAACAGCGCGCCGACCGGATCGGGCTGATGCACCAGGGCACCTTCCACCGTGAGGGCACCGTCTCCGAGCTGACCCGCACCCTGCCGTCGGTCATCCGCTTCTCCCTCCCGGCAGCGGCGCCGACGCTGCCGTTGCAGGCCGCCGTCGACGCCGACGGGAAGGTCACGGTCGAGACCTTCGCCCTGCAGGAGGACCTGCACGTCCTGCTCCGGTGGGCGCAGGACCACGCCGTGGAGCTGCAGGACCTTCAGGCCGGGCCCACCCGCCTCGACGACGTCTTCCGCGCCATCGGCACCTCAGTCGCCACCGGCAACTGATCGTCCTTTCGAGAGGAACATGACCGTGTTGTCCATCGCGTCCAGCGAGCTGATCCAGATCTTCCGCAACCGGCTGGTGCTGATCACCAGCCTCATCATGCCGGTCGCGGTCTGCGTGTACTTCGTCGCCCAGCACGAGACCTTCGCCGCCATCGGCAGCCTCGGCTACATCGCGGCGGTCGTGATGTTCACCGTGGCCGCGTTCGGGCTGTACGCCACCGCCGTCACCACCCTGGCCTCCCGGCGGCAGAACCTCTTCCTCAAGCGGCTGCGCTCCACCGCCGCAAGCGACACCGGCATCATCGCCGGCCTGCTGCTGCCTGTCGTCGTCCTCGCCGTGGTGCAGGTGACGGCGATCCTGACCGCCCTGGCCGTCGTCGCCGGCAAGCCGGCCAACGTCGCCCTGCTCGTGGTGGCGACCCTCGCGACCCTGGCCATGATGATCGGCCTGGCCCTGGCCACCGCCGGGCTGACGAACTCACCCGAGCACGCCCAGGTCACCACCCTGCCCGTGACGCTCGGCGTGATCGCCGTGGCCACCTGGGTGGGCATCACCGGCACCGAGGACCTCGCCTGGCTCAAACGGCTGCTGCCCGGCGGCGCGGCCACCCAATTGACCGTGAACGCCTGGAACGGCGGCGTCGCCGTGACCGACTCCCTGCTCCTGCTCGCACCCACGCTCGCCTGGGTCGCCATCGCCGTCAACCTCGCCACCCGACTCTTCCGCTGGGAACCCCGCCGATGACCACCACACCGCGGTGCGCGCGGGTGTTGGTCGGCGCCACCGCCGCACCGCTCGTCATGCCTCTCCTGGCTTGAGGACCTGATCCGGACCCGCCGCTACAGCGTGAACTGCGGCACCACGTCGGCGAGCGCTTGGTCGAGGATCTCCAGGCCCAGGTCCAGCTCGGCGTGGGTGGAGGTGAGCGCCGGCGCGATGCGGAAGACGCCGCCCATGCCGGGCAGCTGCACCACATTCATGTGCAGGCCCAGCTCCAGGCACCGCCCGGTCACGGCGGCGCCCAGCGCGTCGGCCGGTCGTTTCGACTCCCGGTCGCTGACCAGTTCGAGCCCGACCAGCAGCCCGCGGCCGCGCACGTCGCCGACCACCGGGTGTCGCCGGCCGATCTCCCGCAGGCCCTTTCGGAGGTACGCGCCCAGGTGCGCCGCCTGTTCGTCGAGCCGGTCGGCCTCCAGCACGTCCAGGACCGTGTTGCCGACCGCGGCCACCAGCGGGTCCGAGACGTGCGTGGTGAAGAAGAGGAAACCGCGCTCGTGCGCCGTCAGCTCGATCTCCGGGCTGGTCACCACCGCAGCCAGTGGCAGACCGGCGCCGAGCGTCTTGGACAGGGTCAGGATGTCCGGCACGACGCCGTCACGCTGGAACGCGTACCACTCGCCGGTGCGGCACAGACCGGTCTGCGCCTCGTCGAGGATCAACAGCCCGCCGCGCTCGTGCACCTTGTCGCGCAGCGCCGCGAGGTATCCCGGCGGCAGGTCGATCACGCCGCCGGAGCTGAGAATCGGCTCGACGATGCACGCCGCCAGACTGCCCACCGACTGGGCGTCGAACAGCTCGAACGAGAACTCCAGCTGACGCCGCCAGTCGAGCTCGCCGCCGGGAAGGGTGAAGTCGGGCCGGTACGCGTTCGGCGTGGGGATCGCGAAGTTGCCGGGCGCCGCAGGCCCGTACCCCTTTCGCCCCGAGCTGTAGGTGGCGCTCGCCGCCGCCTGCGTCATCCCGTGCCACGACCGGGCGAACGAGATGATCTCGTGCCGGCCGGTGACCAGCTTCGCCATCCGGATCGCCGCCTCGTTGGACTCCGCGCCGGTGGTGAGCAGCAGGACCTTGTCGAGCGGTGCGGGCAGGGAGCCGGCGAGGCGGCGGGCCAGCTCGACCACGGGCCGGCTCAGCATGCCGCTGAACAGGTGGTCGAGGGTGGCCGCCTGTTGCTGGATCGTGGCTACGACAGCCGGGTGGGAGTGACCGAGGATGGCGCTCATCTGCCCCGACGTGAAGTCGAGCAGGCGGCGGCCGTCGGCGGTGAACACGAAACTGCCTTCGGCGCGGTCGATGATCTCGCGTACGAAGCTGCCCGCGCCGATGTAGCGGACCAGGTGACGATCGGCGTCGGACCAGAACGAATCAGCCATGGACCGACGCTAGGCAGTCCCGGGGAGGCACGTCCATCGCACATTTCCGCTGTCGCTGTTAAGCAAAGCCGTACAGTCGGGGCTCATGACGCTGAATCCGTGGCGGCTGCGCCTGCTCGCCGACCTGGCGACCTACGGCACCGTCCGGGCCGTTGCGCAGCGCGGCAACCTGAGCCCGTCGGCGGTGTCGCAGCAGCTCGCCACGCTGGAACGGGAGACCCGGACCGCGCTGCTGGAACGCACCGGGCGGCGGGTGCGGCTCACCGCGGCCGGAATGTTGCTCGCCGGCCGGGCTCGGGAGATCCTCGCGGCCATGGACGCGGCCGAGGCGGAGCTGCGCCGCCTCGCCGACGAGCCGGTCGGCACGGTCACCGTGGCCGCGTTCCAGAGTGCCGTGCAAGCCCTCGCCGAACCGGCGCTGGCCCGTCTCGCGGCCCGGCACCCGGACGTGAACGTGGTGTTGCTGGAGCTGGAGCCGCACGAGAGCATGCCGGCGCTGCGTCGCGGCGACGTCGACCTGATCATCACGACGGCCGACTTCGCCGGCGCCGAGCTCTCCCCGGAGATCGACCTGGTGCCGCTCGCCACCGACCCGGTCGTGCTCGTGCTGCCCCCGGAGCATCCGCTGGCCAGCGCCGAGTCGGTCGCCCTGGAGGCGTGCGCGCAGCAGCGCTGGACGTTCGACGTCGCCGGCTCGTACATGTCCGAGCTGTCCACCCGGCTGTGCCGGGAGGCCGGCTTCGAGCCCGTGGTGATCTGTCGATTCAACAACTACCTGCTGGCGCTCCAGCACGTGGAGAACGGCCGCTCGATCACCATGCTGCCGAAGCTGGCGGTGGATCCGCGGTACCGGGTGGTGACCCGTCCGCTGAACCCGCCGCTGACCCGGCGCATCACGGCCGCGGTCCGGCGACCGGCCGCGTCACGCCCCGAGGTGACGGCCGTGCTCAGCGCGCTGAGAGCAGGTGACTGACCTCGGCCGGAGCCAGCGAGGCCGGTGGGAGACGCTGACCCACGCCAACAACCCCGACCGACCATGCCGCCGTGAGTCGGCGCCGAATGCGCGGCGCCGACCCACGGCGCTGCTCAGCCGTCGGCCCCCAGCGCCACCACCGGGCTGACCCGCGACGCCCGACGGGCCGGCAGCACCCCGGCCAGCGCGGTCAGCACGACCAGTGCGACGAAGAGCCCGGCCAGCGGCAGCACCGGCGCGGTCAACGGCGCCTCGATCCCGAGGGTCTGCACTGCCAACCACGCGTACGGGATGCCGAGCACCAGGCCGATGGTCGCGCCGATCACCCCGTACAGGCCGGACTCGACGGTCAACATGGTGCGCAGGCCGGTCCGGGACAGGCCGATCGCCCGGAGCAACCCGGACTCGCGTACCCGCTCCACCACCGAGAGCGCCGTGGTGGAGCCCACGCCGACGACCGCGATCAGCACGGTCAGCCCGACCAGACCGACCGCGACCCAGACCAGGGTGCGCACCAACGCTTCGTTGCGGTCCCGTTCGTCCGCGAGCACCTCGAGGCCCACGTCCGCACTCCCCCCGATCGCCTGGCGCAGCGCCCGCACGCCGGCGGTGCGACCGTCCTCGCCGGTGCCGGCCGCGTCGGCCAGCAGACCGGTGTACGCGGCCGGCACGCCGAGCCGGTCCAGGTCGGACGGATCGGTGAGGATGCCCGCGTGCAGCGGGCCGTCACCGGGCAGGACTGCGGCCACCCGCACGTCGACCCTGCGCCCGGCCATGGCGAGCGTGACGGTGTCGCCGGCCCGCAGAGCGGTGTCCCGGGCGACCCAGCTGCTCAGCACGATCCGACCGGGGCCACGATCGGCCAGGGTGCCCTGGGCCACGTCCAGGTCACTGCTGGTGGGCAACGCCGTCAGGTCCAGATCGTTGGTCGGGTAACCGGACTCGACGCCGCCGAGCTTGTCGGCGCCGCGCATCAGGGTGACGCCGTCGGCCTTCCGGTACGGCACCACCCGGGCCAGCGCGCCGCGCGCGGCCTCGGCCCGGGTCACGACAGCCGCCGGCAGCGTCCCACCGTTGCTGCGGACCTCGAAGTCGGTCGGCGCCGAGAGCGCCAGCTCGCGGTCGGCGAGGATCTGCAACGACGCGCCGCCGATGACCACCCCGGAGATCAGGGTCACGCCCAGCGCGACCACCACGGAGATCGCAGCCGCCCGGCGCGGCGCCCCGCCGATCCCACCGACCGACATCCTCCCGAGCGGACCGAGCTGGCGCAGCGGCCAACCCACCACGGCCAGCACCGGCCGCACCAGCAGCGGACCGAGGGCCACCAGCGCGAAGAACGCCAGCGCGCCCGACCCGACCAGCAGGAACAGCGGCACCGTCGGGTCGTAGTCTGACTGGTCCGGCTTCGGCAACTGGCTGATCGTCGCGACCGCCGCCAGGACCGCGCCGACGGCCAGGAGCAGCCCGAACACCAGACGCAGCACCCCGATGCCGCGCCGGCCGGCGGTGGTGCTCGCCGTCCGCAGTGCCTCCAGCGGGGAGACCCGGGCGGCGGAGAGCGCCGGTGCCAGGACGGCCAACACGGTGATCACGACGGCGCCGATCACCACCATGGCCGCCGCCGACAGTTGCAGGCCCGGTGACGAGACCGCGTGGCCGGTGGTACGCAGGATCGCCGGCAGCGCGTACCCGAGGGCGAGGGCGCCGACGACCCCGACGACGCCGGCGACCAGCCCGGTCAGGGCTCCCTCGGCGATCAGGGCCCGCACCAGGGTGCCCCGGCTCGCCCCGACCGCCCGCAGCAACGCGAGTTGCCGCATCCGCTGGGCGAAGACGATGCGGAAGGTCGAGGTGACGACCAGCGCCGCCGCGACGACCGCGATGGAGACGAACATGCCGACCAGCATGAAGAGTTTCCCGACCTCCTCGGCCGCCGCGTTGGCCTCCGCCTCGCGCACCTCGGTGCCGGAGCGGATCGGCTGACCGGCGACCGCCGCGGTCACCCGTTGGCGGACGTCCTCCGTCGAGGTGCCGGGAGCCACCCGCACGTCGACGCGCTCCACCGTCGTCAGGCGCGCCCAGGCGGTCACGACCCTGTCCGGGGCGTACGCGTCGTAGCCGGCGTCCGCGCCGGTGTCGACAACGCCGGTCACGGTGAGTGGGGCGGGTGCGGTGCGTTCACCGCCGGTGCCGCTGGTGGTGGCACCGACCGAGAGCCCGAGCCGCTCGGCGGTACGCGGGGTGATCGCGATCTCGCCGGGCTGGTCGGGATAGCTGCCCTCGACCACCCGGATCGTGGTCAGCGGGCCGTTGCCCGGATCGGCGTGGAGATTGAGGTACCCCTCGCCGATGGAGGCCCCGGTCGACACCCGGGCCACCGCCTCGGCCACACCGGGCACGGCCCGGACCTGCTGCACGTCCGTCACAGTGGGTGGCGGCACGTCGGTGCTGCCGATCACCAGGTCGGTGGCGGCCGGGGTGCCGCTCAAGTTGTCCCGCACGGTCCGTTCGGTGATCTGCTGCACCAGCACGGTTCCGAGGACGACGAAGGAAGCGACCAGGATCGCCAGGCCGGTAAGGATCAGCCGGCCGGGCCGCCGGGCGGCGGCGCTCGTCTGCGTACGCAGCACGGTCCCCCTCATGCGCGGGCCGCCAGATCACGCAGCGCGTCGGTGACCGACACCTGGTTGGGCTTGTCGATCTCGCCGGCGACCCGGCCGTCGGCGAGCAGCACCACCCGGTCGGCGTACGCGGCGGCGATCGGGTCGTGGGTGACCATGACGACGGTCTGGCCGAGATCGCGTACCGAGTCGCGCAGGATGGTGAGCACCTCCGCGCCGGAGCGGGAGTCGAGGTTGCCGGTCGGCTCGTCGGCGAAGACCACCTCGGGGCGCGCCACCAGGGCTCGGGCCAGCGCCACCCGCTGCTGCTGCCCGCCGGACAGCTCGCTGGGCCGGTGGCCGAGGCGGTCGGCGAGGCCCAGCACCCGCACCAGGTGCGCGAGAAGCTCGGCGTCGGGCTGCCGGCCGGCGAGATCCAGCGGCAGGGTGATGTTCTGCGCGGCGGTGAGCTGCGGCAGCAGGTTGAAGGACTGGAAGACGAACCCGATCCGCTCCCGGCGTACCCGGGTCAGCGTCCGGTCCGACTGGCCGGTCAGCTCCGTGCCGCCGAGCAGGACGCGACCGGACGTGGCGGTGTCGAGACCGGCGAGGCAGTGCATCAGGGTGGACTTGCCGGACCCGGACGAGCCCATGATGGCGGTGAACTCGGCCCGGCCGAAGCCGACCGAGACCCCGTCCAGGGCACGGAGCGCGGTCTCGCCGCTGCCGTACACCTTCACCAGGTTGACCGCGGCGACCGCGGCGTGGCTGGTCTCCGGCGGGGCGTGGGTTGTCATTGTTCCTCCAGTGGCTGCGCTGTGACCTGGAGAGCGTCGTCGGCACCGGCGGGTGGGCGCATCGGCCCGCGGCCGGGTATCGCCGCCGCCGGGTCTGCCTTTTGGCCGATCCGCCATCTCCGTCCGGCTGGCTACGCTGGGTCACCATGAGCACGCCGGATCTTCGACGATGGTGGGTACGCCTGGCCCAGACCGCCGGACTGGTGGCCATGGGGCTGCTCGCCCTCTTCGACCTGCGGCTCGGCGCGGCTGGGAGCCTGGGTACTCCGCTGCTCCTGATGGTGCGGATGGGACTCGCGGTGACAACGGTGCCGCTCTGGCTGCCGGTGCACCGGCTGGGCTCGCGTTGGCTGCCGCTGGCCGCGCTGTCGCTCGCGTCGGCGTCACTGGCCGTGACCGCGGCGAGCCTGCTCCTCCCCGGCGGCAGTCATCTGATCAGCGGCAGCTGGGGGCTCGCCGAGTCGGCCGGGCTGATCGGGGTGGTCTTCGTGGTGACCCGGTGGGGCGCGCCCCGGCTCGCCCCATGGGCGGCGGTGGCCGCCGGGCTCGCCGTCGCCGCGCTGCCGCTGCGCGCCGGCACCGAGAACCTGCTCGTGATCTTCGGTCTGCTCCAGGTACTCGCGGCGGCCGGAGCCGCCGGGGTGGGGCTCTACCTGCGGGTCATGGCCGCCGGTCGGGAGCGGGCGATCGCGCTGGTCCGGGCCGAGCAGCGCGCGGAGTTCGCCCGCGACCTGCACGATTTCATCGCCCACCACGTCACCGGCATCGTGGTACAGGCGCAGGGTGCCCGGTTCGTCGCCGAGCAGGACCCGCAGCGGGTGATCGTCGCCCTGGGGCAGATCGAGCGAGCCGGCGCGGAGACGATGGCCTCGATGCGACGGATGGTCGGGATCCTGCGCAACCCGAGCGCCCCGCCGGACACACCGCTGGCCCCACTGGCCGGGGTGACCGAGCTGGAGCCGCTGCTGGCCGGGTTCAACGGCTCGGCGAACGCGCCGGCACGGCTGCATGTCGACGGCGACCTGAACGGACTGCCGGTGGAGATCTCGACGTCGGCGTACCGGGTGGTGATGGAAGGGCTGACCAACACCCGCCAGCACGCTCCGGACGCCCGGTCCGTGCACGTGGCCGTGCGGCGTACCCCGGACTGGTTGCTGGTCCGGGTCGCCGACGACGGCGCCTCGCCGCGCACCGCACGGGCCCGCCGGCACGGCTTCGGCCTGATCGGCCTCACCGAGCGGGTCCGTGCCCTTGGCGGCACGATCACCGCCGGGCCGGGCGTCGCCGGTGGTTGGGTACTCGACGCGGCGTTTCCGCTGCACGTGGCGGTGACGCGGTGATCCGGGTGCTCATCGCCGATGACCAGGCCATGGTCCGGACCGGCTTCGGCATGATCATCGGAGCCCAGTCGGACATGGAGGTGGTCGGCGAGGCCGCCGACGGCGTCGTCGCCGTCGAGCTGGCCCGACGACTCCGCCCGGACGTGGTGCTGCTGGACATCCGGATGCCCCGCCTCGACGGCCTCGAGGCACTGCGGATGCTCGCCGGGCCGGGCGTCGCCGACCCGCTCCGGGTGGTGGTGGTGACGACCTTCGACCTCGACGAGTACGTGCACACCGCGCTCTCCAACGGCGCCTGCGGTTTCCTGCTCAAGGATTCCGGCCCGGCCCTGCTGGTGGAGGCGGTCCGCGCGGCCGTGTCCGGTGACGCGCTGATCAGCCCGTCCATCACGGTACGACTGTTGGAGCACCTCAGCTCTCCCGCCCCGGCACGCGAGGACAGCGGCCTGTCCCCACGGGAACTCGACGTCGTGAAGCTCGTCGCCCGGGGCCTGACCAATGCCGAGATCGCCGCCCAGCTCTTCATCGCCGTGGGCACGGTCAAGACCCACCTGGCGAGCGTGCAGATGAAGCTCAGGGCTCGCAACCGGGTCGAGATCGCCGCCTGGGCCTGGGAACGTCGCCTCGTCGGCTAGGTCGGACTGATGCGGGCGGTGGCTCGTGGGCGGGGATGGACCCCTCCGGCGCCTGTGGAGCTGATGTCGTCAACGAATCAGCGGCACGACGGGCACAGCAGCCAGACGATCATCACGGTACGCGCCAGAGGCCGGCACCGGACCTCGGCCGGCGCGACGCTGTCGGCGTCCACCAGCGCTCGCGGGCGCCGCGCAGGTCACCGACCTGGACCGTGCTCCGCGACGCCGACCCCGCCGACAAGGCTGAGGGCAACCGGCAACCCGAACTCCGGCTCACCTACCGGCCCGAAACGCAAACGGTGCGCGCTGAAATGGATCTCAGCGCACACCGTCAGGAATTCATTTGTGTCCGAGGGGGGACTTGAACCCCCACGCCCTATACGGGCACTAGCACCTCAAGCTAGCGCGTCTGCCATTCCGCCACCCGGACTTACTCGTCCAGCCTACCCTGTCGGCATCGGTGGTCTCACCACCGGTCAGCCGCCCTGGCGGGCCGCACGGGGGATTACTGTACACGGCCGAGTTGGATCATGCACATCGCCGCCCGGCCGACTCTGCGGCGTCGTGAATGCCCAGGTCAGCGGGGTGGTCCGGGCAGCACAGGCACGGGGCGCCGTCGGGCGGGTAGCGTCCGGGCACCGTCTACCGGCAGCATTGCTCACGTGTCGCAGCCCTCTCCCCTCGTCGCGGTCCAGCAGCGGGCGCTCGCCCTCCGTTCCGCGGGTGACCTCCCCGCCGCCCGGCGGCTGCTGGCCGACACGATCGCCTCGGCCCGGCCCGCGTACGGCGAGGACCACCCGGAGGTGCTCGGCACCTCCCACCTGCTGGCGCGGATGCACCGCGAGGCCGACGACCCGGCCGCCGCCCGCCGGGTGCTGGAGGAGGCGTACGCGGCGGGCGAGCGCCGCTGGAGCGGCGCCGAGCCGCTGATGCTGGCCATCTCGTTCGACCTGGCATCGGTGGCCGAGGAACTGGGCAACCGGCACGAAGCGCGACGCAACTACACCCGGGTGGCCACCGCCGGGCCCGCCGTGCTCGGCGACCACCACCCCGCGGTACGAGCGGCCCGGCAGTACCTGGGCGGCGGAGTGCCGCCCACCACGGCGACGCCGCCTCCGCCTCCGCCCGTCAACCAGCCCCATCAGGCACCGCCGCCCGCCCCGGTACCGCCCCGGCACCCGGCGCCGCCCGCCGTCCGGCACCCCGGCCCGAGCAACCCGTGGGCACCCAGCCCGGCGTTGTCCGCGCCCACGGCCGCGGTGCCGCAGCAGGGCGTAGCTGCGCCACGGCCGCCTCAGCCCACGCCGCCGGCGCCGGCGCAGCGAGCCATGCCGCCGGCGCCCCCGGTACCGCCCCTGCCTCGGCAGGCGTCCGCGCCGCCGCACCCGCCGCACCCACGGCCGGTGCCGTCAGCGCAGGCACCAGGCGCGTCGCAGGCACCCGTCGCGCCCCCGCAGTTCGGGCCCGCGCCGCAGGTCACCGCGCCGCACCGCCAGGTGTCCGTGCCGCCGGCGCCTCAGGTGCCGGCTCCCCGCTCGGCCCCGCCCGCGCCGCACCCGGCCACCCGGCCGGCGCCGCATCCGCCCGCGGTGCCCACGCCACCTGTCGTGCCCGCGCCACCTGTCGTGCCCGCGCCACCTGTCGTGCCCGCGCCACCTGTGGTGCCGACCCCACCCGTGGTGTCGGCTCCACCGGCGGTCCCCGCGCCTCCCGTACCCCGATCCGGGCCTGCCGCGCAGGCCGGCTCCGTCGCCCCGGTCACGTCGCCGTGGGCGCCTCCGCACCTGCAAGCACCCGCCGTGCCACATCAGGCCCCCGCCCGGCCGCCTGAACGTCCCGGTCCCGCCACGCCCGACCGGCCGCCGGCACCCCGGCCGGCCCCGCTGACCCAGCCGCCGTCCGCGCCGAGCCGGGCGGCGGTGCCACCGCCCCCGGTCACCCCGCCGACGCAACCGCCGAACCGCCCGGTCACCGCGGCTCCGGTGGTGCCGCCGCCCCAGGTACCGCATCGGACTGCTCCCGCCGACTCCGCCGCGACACCATCGGCGTCGCAGTCGCAGCAGCGGCCGGCCACCGGTACGCCGGGTCCAGCGAGGGCCGGGGGTGGGGAGGCGCAGGCCCAACCACCCGTCCCGCCTTCCGCCGACCCGGTGGTGGCAGCGCCACCGCAGCCGGCGGTTCCGCAGACGCGCGGCTGGGACCGGCCGACCATCCAGGTCCAGCAGATCGATCCGCTGCTGCGGGAGGAGGCGGAGCGCCAGGCGTCGGCACCGCGGGCCAACCGATCGACAACCGGTCCGGCCGATGCGCCGATCGCCCCGGCCCCGGACAGCTCACCGCCGGTCAGCGCGCACCCGGTCGCTGCTGCCCCGGTCAGCGCGCCGCCGCGCGACGGAGCACAGCAGCCCGTCAGCGCTCCCCCGGCCCCGGTACGCCCGGTCAGCGCCGCCCCCACCTCGCCGGTCAGCGCGCCGCCCGCACGGCCGGTCAGCGCCACGCCCACCCCGCCGGTCAGCGCGCCGCCCGCGCCTCCGATCAGTGCGCCGCCCGCGCACCCGGTCGATCGGGCGTCCACGACACCGGCCAGCACGCCGCCGGTCCCGGCGCCCACACCGGCGAACCCGGTCAGCGCCCCACCGCCGCCGCATCGTCCGACGGCCCCGCCGACCCAACCGGTCAGCACGCCGCCGGCCACCCCGACTCACCCGGTGAGCGCCCCGCGCCCTCCGATGACTCCACCGACCTACCCCGTCAGCGCACCGCCCGTGGTCAGCACCCCACCGGCACCGGCCTACCCGGTCAGCACCCCACCGGCGCCCCAGCACCCGGTCAGCACGCCACCGGCGCCGACCCACCCCGTCAGCGTCCCGCCGGCACCGCACCACCCGGTGCACCGGCCGCCGATGCCGCCCGTGGTGAGCACGCCACCGGCACCGCACCACCCGGTCAGCGCCACGCCGGTGAGTACCCCGCCCGTCAGCACCCCGCCGTGGGGGCTCACCGCGCCACCGTGGAGCAGCGTCGCGCCGCCGCAGCCGCTGACCACCTCCCCGGTCGACGACGAGCCGGCCGACGACGAGGACGACCCCGCCGACACCGGCCGCCCGATGGAGGTCGTCGACGGGCCGCTGGTCGCGTACGACGTGCCGGAGCGGACGGCCGAGCGGATGGCGGACGCTCCGGTCGAGCAGCCGCCGCAGGAGATGACGTACCCGCCGGTGTACCAGCCGCCTGCGGCGTACCCGGTGGAGCTGCCGCCGGAGCGGAGTGGGCGGGGTCGCCTGGTGGTGGCCGTGGTGGCGGGCGTCGCGGTGCTGGGCGTCGCGGGCCTGGTCGGCGCGGTGGCGCTGGACCGCGACGAGCCCGGCCCCCGACCGGCGCCGACCGGGGGCACGCCGGGGGCGGCGAAGGCGACCGGCGCACCGCCGGGCGACCTGAAGCTGCGCGACGACGCCACGTCGGTCACCATCACCTGGTCGGACCCGACGGGAGGCGGCGTGCCGTTCATGGTCGCCGGTGGGCGCGCCGGGAAGGCGCTCGGGGTGATGGCCACCGTCGACCCGGGACGGACGACCTACACGGTGAACGGGCTCAGCGCCGAGGTGGACTACTGCTTCACCGTGCTGGCGGTGTACTCCACGGACGCCTTCGCCACGTCGGGACAGGTCTGCACGGACCGCGAACGGCGCACCCCGACGGGCTGACGACCGTCCACGTCGCACACGCTGGGTGTCCACAGGAGGACCCAGCGGGTTTCCTGGGGTCGGCCCGGCCCATATGATGTCCCACGGCTCAGGGGAGGGTCGCCGGGCACGGCGCGCCACCTGGACAGTCAGACGGAGAGGCAGCCGGACGTGGCCACCATCGACGACC
Organism: Micromonospora sp. URMC 105; assembly: GCF_051386295.1. Lineage (NCBI taxonomy): Bacteria > Bacillati > Actinomycetota > Actinomycetes > Micromonosporales > Micromonosporaceae > Micromonospora > Micromonospora sp. URMC 105. The sequence goes on from NZ_JBPQTL010000013.1 coordinate 83,312, forward strand.
CGGGGCGGAACACCGTGACCGACACCGCCGCACCACCGCGCCGCTCCCGGATGCGCGGTGGTCTGGTCACCATCGGCACGGTGGGTGCGCTGCTGGCGGCGATGGGGCTGACCGTGCTCGGGCTGGGCGCCGCCGACAACGCGGTGGCCAACTACGACGCCAGCAGCTGGTTGTGGAGCGCGGCCCGCAGCGAGATGGCCCGGGTCAACGGCGTCACCGCGCGGGTCGACACCCGGATGGAGATCCCCGGCGCCCGGCGGCACCCCATGCAGGTCACCCAGACCGACCGGCTGCTGATCCTGCGCGACCTGAACACCGGCCAGGTCAGCTCGCTGGACCTGGCCACCCTGCAGATCACCGCGACCACCCGGACCACCCCCGGCCTCGGGGTCAACGTCGCGCTGCACGAGGACGCCGCGTTCGTCGTCGACGCCGTGCAGGGCGTCGTCCGGCAGCTCGACCCGCGCTCACTCGCCCCGGTGGGCGAGCCGGTGCGCTACCCGCCGGGCATCACCGGCGGCGCCTTCGACGGCAAGGGCCGGCTCTGGATCGCGGTCCCCAGCGAGGGCACGGTCTCGGCGGTGACCGCCGCGAAGCTGCCCTCCGCCCCGGCCGCCGACGGCAACGTCAGCCCGGAGCGGGTCGAGACGTACACGGTGGCGGAGCCGAGCCACGAGCTGGTGGTCTCCACCCTGGACGACGGGGTGGCGGTGCTGGACCGCACCTCGGCGTCGCTGGTCACCGTCCGCGCCGGCGAGACCGCGCGCACGCCGCTGACCATGTCGTCCGCGGGTACGCTGCCGGCCCGGACCAGCGGCCCGGCCGTGCCGGTGACGGTGGGCGGCGAGCGGCGCGTGCACGTCGTCGCCGACGGCGGCGAGGTGCGGCAGTTCACCGTCCCGGGCACCGGCGACCGGCTCAACGCGGCGGTGGCCTGGGCAGGCCGGTTCTACTGCGCCGACGAGGCCACCGGGACGGTCTACGCGTTCGACGGCGCCGGAAAGCTCGTCGACACCATCCGGGGCAAGGGCCTGACCGGCCCGCTGGAACTCGACGTGCGGGAGAACCACCTCTTCATCAACGCGCCCGACTCGTCGACGGCCCGGGTCGTCGACGACCAGCACCGGGTGCGCGAGGTCAACAAGTACGCCAACGACGTCCTCGGCGGTGACCCGCCGCCGGTGCCCCCGCCGCCGCCCCCGCCGAAGAAGCCGAAGGTCGGCAAGCCGAGCGCGCCGCGCAGCGTCACCGCGTCGGCCGGCAACGCGCGGGCCCGGGTGAGCTGGAAGCCGGCGGCCGCGAACGGCGCCGAGATCACCCGGTACGTGGTGACCGGTGGCGGCCAGGAGCACCAGGTGGGCGCCAACCAGCGGGCGGTGGAGATCACCGGCCTGACCAACGGCGAGACGTACACCTTCTCGGTGCACGCGGTGAACGCCAAGGGTGACGGCCCGGCGCGCCGGAGCAACCCGGTCACCCCGACCGCGGCGGTGCCGGACCCGCCGGCCGCCGTGACCGCCGAGGCCCGGCCGGACGGCACGGTGCTGGTCAAGTGGCCGGCCGCCAACGGGCAGGGCAACACCATCGCGAAGTACGCGGTGACCGCCACCTCGGCCGGCACCAACGCCCCGGCCGGCGAGTCGAAGAAGACCGAGCTGGTGGTGCCGGCCGGTGAGCTGGAGTACGGCACCCAGTACGCCTTCACCGTGGTGGCCGTCAACGACAAGGGCGCCGGCTCGGCAGCCTCGCCGGTGAGCAACACGGTGGTGCCGTTCGCCCCGCCGGGCCAGCCGGTCGAGCTGCGGGCGACCACGGTCGCCGACCGGCCGGGCACCATCGCCGTGCAGTGGTCGCCGGCGCTGGACAACGGCCGCCCGGTGACGAAATACCTGGTCGACGTCGGGGGCCGGGTCCGCGAGGTGACCGACACCCAGGCGACGGTGGACGAGCTGGGCGACGGGCAGAGCGTGACGGTGAAGGTGAAGGCGGTCAACGAGGCCGGCGCCGGCCCGGAGGCCACCACCACCGCGCGTACGGTCGCCCCGCCCCGGGTGACGGTGACCGGGTCGTCGGCGACCGCCACCGCGGCGACGGTCACGTTCACCGTCGACGCGGGCGGCGGGCAGGCCACCTGCACGCTGAGCACCGCCGGCGAGCCGGCGAAGGCCGGTCCCTGTTCCAGCATCACGATGCCCGGCCTGAAGCCGGGGACGGCGTACACGTTCACGGTCACGGCGAGCAACGCGGCCGGCAAGGGCACCGCCACCCGGCCGCAGACCACCGACCCGCTGTACGGCGTCGCCACCTGCAACAACGGCCCCGACGGCGAGCAGCGCACCTACTGCAACAAGGACGTCGGCGGTCGCAACGGCAACGAGATCTTCTCGGTCACCCGCCAGGACAACGACAAGCAGGTCGGCTGGGCCAAGCCGGGCACCCGGCTCAAGGCGTACTGCAAGAAGTCGGGCGAGAACGTCGACTCGTGGATCTACAACAACCAGAAGCAGAGCACCTGGTGGGTGCAGGTCGAATACTCCGGGCGCAACTACATCCCCTGGGCCTGGCTCAATCTCGAGGGCGGCGACGACATCGACGTCCTGCCCACCTGCTGACGCCGCGCCATCCAGCCGAGGAGCAACCCCCACCGTGAACAGCAGCCACGAACCGCTCACCCAGCCGGAGGTGCAGGGCTTCGCCGCCCTCGCCGCCCGGCTGGCGGAGAACGTCAACGCGGTCGTGCTGGGCAAACCGCAGGTGGTACGACTGGCGCTGACCGCGCTCTTCGCGCAGGGGCACGTGCTGCTGGAGGACGTGCCCGGGGTCGGCAAGACCACGCTGGCCCGGGCGATCGCCGCGACGGTCAAGGGTGAGTGGCGCCGCATCCAGTTCACCCCGGACCTGCTCCCCTCCGACGTCTCCGGGGTGACCATCTTCAACCAGGCCACCCGGGGCTTCGAGTTCCACCCGGGCCCGGTCTTCGCCAACATCGTCATCGCCGACGAGATCAACCGGGCCTCGCCGAAGACCCAGTCGGCGTTGCTGGAGGTGATGGAGGAGCGCACCGTCACCGTGGACGGCGTCCGGCACCCGGTGCCGCAGCCGTTCCTGGTGGTGGCCACTCAGAACCCGGTCGAGATGGACGGCACCTACCGGCTGCCGGAGGCGCAGCTCGACCGCTTCCTGGTGAAGCTGTCAGTGGGCTACCCCGACGAGGCGGTCGAGGTGGAGGTGCTGCGCGGGGCGACGGTCCGCTCCCCCGAGGCGCTCACCGCGGTCACCGACACGGCCACCGTCGGGGAGATGGTCCGGATGGCCCGCCGGGTGCACATCGCCGAGCCGCTCTACGCGTACGCGGTCCGGCTGGCCGCCGCCACCCGCGCCCACCCGCAGGTACGGGTCGGGGTCAGCCCCCGGGGTGTGATCGCGCTGACCCGGGCCGCGTGCGCGTACGCGCTGATCGACGGCCGGGGCTGGATCATGCCGGAGGACCTGAAGACGCTCGCCGAGCCGGTCTTCGCGCACCGGCTGCTGCTCACCCCGGACGCGCAGGTGCGTGGGGTGACCGCCGCCGAGGTGCTGCGCCAGGCGATCGCGTCGGTGCCGGTGCCGCTGCCGTCGGGCCAGCCGGCCCCGGCGCACGGCTGAGCCGGCCGTACGCCGATGGGGATCACCGCCCGCGGTGCCGGGTTGCTCGTCGCCGCCGTCCTGCTGCTCGGCGCCGGCTTCCGCTTCGCGTACCCGGAATTGGCGCTGCTCGGCGCGGCGGCCGCGGTGGCGGTCGGCTACGCCGTGGCGGTCGCGGCCTGGCGGCCCCGGCTGGAGGTCACCCGCAGCGCCGACCCGGACCGGGTGGCCCGGGGCGAGCCGGCCCACATGACGGTGACGGTCCGCAACACCGGCCGGCTGCGGGCGGCGAACCTGCTGGCCGAGGACCGCTGCGGCGCGGCGACCGTGGCCGTGCCGGTGCTGCGGCTGCGTCCCGGGCGCGACACCACGGTCCGGTACGCGGTGCCGACCCGCCGCCGGGGCGTGGTGCCGGTCGGGCCGCTGCGGGTGATCCGGCGCGATCCGCTGGGGCTGGTGGCGCTCTCCCGCGCCTACGGTGCGACGGTGCCGGTCTGGGTGCACCCGCGGATCCATGCGCTGACCGCGGTGCCGACCGGCGCGGGGCGCAGCCTGGACGGCCGGTCCGACAGCGTGCCGCACGGCTCGATCACCTTCGACTCGCTGCGCGAGTACGTGGTCGGTGACGAGCTGCGCCGGGTGCACTGGCGCACCAGCGCCCGGGTCGGTGAGCTGATGGTGCGGGAGAACGTGGACACCAGCCTGCCCCGGATCGTGGTGCTGCTGGACAACCGCGCGGTCGCCCACCCGCAGCGGGTCGACGGGGTGGCGGAGTCCTTCGAGTCGGCCTGCGAGGCGGCGGCCTCGGTGGTGACGGCGGCCGTCCGGGACGACCTGCCGGTGGTGCTGGTGCTGGTGGCGCCCGGTGAGGACCGGGCCGGCGAGCCGCCGCTGGACCGGCTGGCCGCGGTGGAGCCGATCGACGGCGACGCCGAGACGCTGCGTACGTCGGCGAGCCGGTTACGGCAGGACCGGGCCGGCGACACCCTGGTCTTCCTCACCGGGCCGGGCGGCCGGGGCGACCTGGGGCAGGTCGGCGCGCTGCGCGGCGCGTACCCGTCGGTGGTGGTGGCGGTCTTCGGCGCGGACGGGCCGACGCCGGCCGCCGCGGCCGGCCTGGTGGTGCTGGACGTGGCCGACGGCGCCGGGTTCGCCGCCGAGTGGGACGGGGTCCGCCGGTGGTGACCACGCAGGCGCGCCCGGTCGCACCCGGCCCGGCGGCGCCGCCGGAGGACGGGCGCGGTGCGGCGGTACGCCGGGCGTTGCGCGCGGTGCCGGTGCCGGTCGCGCTGATCGTGCTGACCGCGCTGGCCGGAGTGGTGCTCGGCCGGGTGTACGCGGGGGACCTGCTGACCCGGCTGATGTGCGGCGCGGCACTCGGCTCGGTGCTGGTCAGCGTGGCCGCGCGGCGGCTGCCCTCCTGGCTGGTGGCGCCGGTGTCGGTGGCGGCGATGGCCGGCTGGACGGCGTTCTCGCTGCAGCTGGCCGCCCGGCACGCCGACCTGCCGGGCGGGTTCGGGCCGATCGTCGCCGACGCGGCGCGCAACGGCATCCCCCGGCTGCTCACCGCGATGATCCCGGTCGAGCCGGCGCCGGACACCGTGCTGGTGCCCCTGGTGGCGGCCTGGCTGGCCGGGCTGGCCGGAGCGGAGGTGGCGCTGCGCGCCGGTCGGACCCTGCTCGGCTTCCTGCCGCCGGCGCTGCTCTACGCCGGCGCCCTCTACGTGGTGGGGCCGAACGCGGACCCGGCGATCTGGCCGTCGGTGGCCTTCGCCGGCGCGGTCGCGCTGGGGCTGGCCGCGTCCGGCCGGCCGGGCACGCCCGGGGCCACCGATCCGACGCTGACGCCGTCGGTCCGGGCGGCCGTGCGGGCCCGGCTGGTGGCGGGCACCGCGCTCGGCCTGGCGGTGGTGGTGGGGCTCGCCGCCCTGCTCGGGCCGATGCTCGCCGCCCGCGTCGACGACCGGCCGGTGGACCCGCGCCGCTACGTGGAGCCGCCACGGGTGGAGTCGCTGGACGAGAACCCGCTGATCCGGATCTCCGGCTGGGCGCTCAACCCGCAGCAGCAGCTGCTGGACGTGACGACGCAGGCGCCGGCCGGGGCGGAGAGCCGGATCCGGCTGGCGGTGCTCAGCGACTACGACGGGGTGACCTGGCGGGTGGGGGCGACCTACCGCAACGCCGGGCGGATCCTGCCCGCCACGGCGCCCGGCGCCGGACCGGTGGAGACCGTACGGCAGGAGATCACCGTGGCCGGCCTGACCGGTCGGCTGCTGCCGGCGGTGGCCACCCCGCGCGAGGTGAGCGGGGCGCGGGTGGCGTACGACCCGGCGACCGGGACGCTGATCCGCCCGGAGGGGCTGAGCCCGGGGCTGCGGTACACGGTCACCTCGGCGCGGGAGCGGCCGGACGTGAACCTGCTCGCCACCGCCGACGTACCGGCCGGTGCCGAGGTGGCGCGGGTGCTGCGGGTCGCCGACGGGACGCCGGAGCCGCTGCGCAAGCTCGCCACCCAGCTCGCCGAGGAGAACGGCGCCCCGTACGCGCGGGCCGCCGCCATCGAGCAGTTCCTCGCCGAGCACTACCGGATGGTGGCGGACGCGCCGAGCGGGCACGCGTACCCGAATTTGAACTTCTTCCTCTTCGGACCCCGGGGCGGCGGCGGGCAGCGCGGCACGTCGGAGCAGTTCGCGGCGGCGTTCGCGGTGCTGGGCCGGCTGACCGGCCTGCCGACCCGGGTGGTGGTGGGCTTCGAGTCGAGGGGCGACGGCCCGGTCCGGGCGGCCGACGCGTACGCCTGGCCGGAGGTGCTTTTCTCCGGCGTCGGCTGGGTGCCCTTCGACCCGTTGCCCCGGCCGGACACCGAGCCCCGGCCGGTGGAGGAGGACTTCCGGCCGACGCCGGACGATCCGCCCCCGTCGGAGGTGCCCGAGCCGACCGTGGAACCGACCGCGAGCCCGCCGGCGGTGGCCGGGCCGGACCGGTCCACCGCCGAGCGGGGCGTGCCGGCGCCGGTGCTGGTCGCCGGGGCGGTGGCCGGCCTGCTGCTGCTGGTCGCGGCGGCGCTGGCCACGCTGGCCGGGATGCGTCGGGCGCAGTCCCGGGCGCGACGGGAGCGGGGCGACCCCGGCGAGCGGATCGCCGGCGCCTGGCGGGAGGTCACCGACGCGCTGCGGCTGGCGGGCCGGCCGGTCGGCGGCGACCTGGCCGCCACCGAGGTGGCCCGGCACGCCCGGCAGGCGCTGGCCGACGCCCGCGCCACCAGGACCGCCGACCCGGCCGCCGGCCCACCGGCCGAGCGGACCGCCCGCCCGACCGCCGAGACCGACCACGCCGGGTCCGCCCTGGCCGGGGTCGCCCCGGGCGTCGCCGTCGCACCGACCCTGGTGGACGGACCCGACGTGGACGAGTTGGCCGTGCTGCTCAACCAGGTCGCCTTCGCCCCCGGCAGCGCC